>NZ_JBHVHF010000095.1:5486-25038 GCF_042800315.1 Streptomyces sp. NPDC057638 | reverse complement strand
CGGGTGGACCACCGCCTCATTCTTGTGGAGCTAAGGAGAATTGAACTCCTGACCTCTTGCATGCCATGCAAGCGCTCTACCAACTGAGCTATAGCCCCTTGCCACATGTCGCCCGGTGAGGCTTTCCTCCCGGTGTCCCGGTCTCCCCTGGCGACGTCGACAACATTAACCCCCTCGGGGGCACTTCACCAAATCCGTTCCCGGGACCCTCGGCGTCCGGGCCTCGGCGGCTCCGGGAACGGACATGACCGAGCCGCCACCAGGCCCGGAACTCGCCATCGGAGGCGATCGAATGCCCTCGCCCACACCGCTTCCGGTCAGGATCGGACCCCAGCGTGACGCGGGCCGACAGCCCTACGCGGTGGCGAACGAGTAGAAGCGTTTCAGCGTGCAGTGCTCATCGAGGAGCCGACCGTAGATCGGCTCGCCCTCCAGCTCCCGGTAGGTCTCGATCGGGTCGCCTTTTATGATCAGCGCCCGCGCGCACTCCTCGCACCAGTACTGGTACTCGGGATTGATCGGGTCCATGTCCCGGACGATGGGCGTACCACTGCCACACCAGTCGCATTTACGCCTGTGTGCCCCCATCACTTAGCTCCAGCTATGACCGCAGGACGTGCACACGTAGGAAACTCCACCGTTGTCGCCGAGGACCTGGGCGACATGCGCGGATCCGCAGGACGGGCAGCTCAGGAGTGCGTGTATGCCCAGGGTCGCAGTCGCAAGCGGGTCGTAGCCCAGTTCGCTCCCACTGGCGGGCATGGCGCTCTCCCTCCCGTCCTGACCGGCTGTCCCGTCCGGCCGTCCGATTCTGCCATGAGCGGGGGACGCAGGCCGAGACGTTGGCGTGAATCAGCGCGAAGACACCAAATCCCGCCCTCGACGGAGGACGGGATGATATGGCGTGTTTTGTGGAGCTAAGGAGAATTGAACTCCTGACCTCTTGCATGCCATGCAAGCGCTCTACCAACTGAGCTATAGCCCCTTGTGTTCTTCGCGCTCGGCGCTGCGAACAAGAAGAACTTTAGCCTGTGACCTGCCGGAAAGTGAAATCCGCGGCCGTGGGACCGGAGCCGGGGCCGTGACGGCCCCGGGCGGAGTCAGTCGTCGTCGCCGAGAACGGGCTCGGGGAGGGTACCGGCGTTGTGCTCCAGCAGCCGCCAGCCGCGCGCGCCCTCGCCCAGCACCGACCAGCAGCAGTTCGTCAGCCCACCGAGGGACTCCCAGTGGTGCGGTTCCAGACCGAGCAGCCGTCCGACCGTGGTGCGGATGGTGCCACCGTGGCTGGCTACGACCAGGGTGCCGTTCTCCGGGAGCTTCTCCATATGGCGCAGCACCACGGGAGCCGCCCGGTCGGCGACCTCGGTCTCCAGTTCGCCGCCACCCCGGCGCACGGCCTCGCCGCGCTTCCAGGCGGCGTACTGGTCGCCGTACTGCTCCTTGATCTCGTCATGGGTCAGCCCCTGCCACACCCCCGCGTACGTCTCGCGCAGGGCGGAGTCGTACGTCACGGGGAGCCCGGTCAGTTCCGCGAGCTCACCGGCGGTGGCGGAGGCCCGCTTGAGGTCGGAGGCGATGATGGCGTCCGGCTTGAGGAAGGCGAGCAGCCGTGCGGCCCGGCGCGCCTGGGCGATCCCGGTCTCGGTCAGCTCGATGTCCGTCGTCCCCTGGAAGCGGCGCTGGAGGTTCCAGGAGGTCTGGCCGTGTCGCCACAGGACGATACGGCGGCCGGTGCGCTTGTACGCGTCCTCGTTCAGCTCAACTCACCGTCCGTGCCGGTGAGCCGGGCGTGCTCCTCGGCCTTACCGCGGGTCTTCTTGGCGTCCTCCGGGAGCGGCAGCTCGGGGCAGTCCTTCCAGAGCCGCTCCAGGGCGTAGAAGACCCGCTCCTCGCTGTGCTGGACGTGGACGACGATGTCGACGTAGTCCAGGAGGATCCAGCGGGCGTCGCGGTCGCCCTCACGGCGGACCGGCTTGGCACCCAGGTCCTTGCTGAGCCGCTCCTCGATCTCGTCGACGATCGACTTGACCTGGCGGTCGTTGGGCGCGGACGCGAGGAGGAAGGCGTCGGTGATCGACAGTACGTCGCTGACGTCGTACGCGATGATGTCGTGCGCGAGCCGGTCGGCCGCCGCCTGGGCGGCGGCGTTGACGAGCTCGATGGAGCGGTCCGTGGCGGTCACAAGCAGGCTTTCGTCGGCGGTCGGATGACCCTATAAGGGTCTCACGGACCGCCGACAACGCCGCCGCAACGACGATTCCTTGATCGTCGGGGGTCGCGGGGAGCGCCCAGGCGGCCTCCAGGGCCGCCGGGGCACCCCTCGTCTCACTCCGTGGTGAAGTCCTCACCGAGGACGACGCTGACATCGGCGTTGGGGGCACCCGACGCCTTCTTGACCGCGCTCACCGGGAGCCCCAGCGTCTTGGCCACCTCGATGGCCTCCGCCTTGCGGGCGTCATCGCCGTACGTGACGCTCGATGTGGCCTCCGTGTCCGCCGCGCCCCCGTCACCCCCGACTACGGTGTAGCCGCCGTTGACCAGCGAGACCCGGGCGGCCTCGGTGGCCGTGTCCTCGCCGGTGGCGTTGCGGACGCCCACCCGGACGGCCGCGTCGGGATCCGGCGCGGTCACCGAACCACCGAGGACGTCCTTGACGACCCCTGTGGCGGTCTGGTCGCTGAGCGTGCCGTCCTCCTGGACCGGGAGGAGGGAGGTGCGGTAGTCGCCCCCCTTGGCTCGTTCCGAGAGCTTGGCGAGTGAGGCGCCGAGGTCCTTCTCGGTGAGCGAGGGGTCCAGGATCTGCCCCAGCGTCTCCACGGTCACGGTCGCCGAGGCCGCGTCACTGGGAAGCTTCTTCAGCACCCCCTGCATCACCTGACCGAACCGCTGGAGCTGCTTGTCCTCGCTCTCCCCGGGGGCGCGATAGGTGGCGTAGGCGACGGCGGCACGGCCGTTGAGTGTCTGGTCCTCCCCCTGCTTCACCAGGGGGGCAGCGCCCTCCTTGGTGGCGGGGACCGTGGCGTCGGTGGTCAGGGCGATGGTGCCGACCAGTTCCACAAGGTTCTCCAGGAACGGTGTGTCCAGCCGCCAGGTGCCGGTGATCTTCGCGCCGAGAAGGGTGCCGACGGCCTGCCGGGTGGCCTCGGAACCGTCGTCCTCCACGGACTTGGCGAGGGTCGCGGTGGTGCCGTCGTCCTTGGCGACGGACAGGGAGTTGGGCAGCAACAGCGTGGCACCTTGTCGCGTGGTCACGTTGTCGACCAGGAGCGCCGTCGAGGTGCCCTTCTCCTTGGTGTTGTGCAGATGCACGACGATCACATCGCGCTTCTGGGGGCCACCGGCCGCCACCTTCTCCGTGCCGTCGTCGGAGAGACCGGGGAGCTTTCCCGCGTACCAGAGGTAGCCCACGCCGCCGGCCACGACCAGCGCGGCCGCCACGATCAACGCGACGACACGGTTGCGTCCCCGGCGCTTGGCCTCCTCGCGGCGCTCGGAACGGCTCTCGGTGAACTTCAGCCAGTCGATGACGTCTTCGGAGCCCTCGTCGGGCTCCTCGATGAAGGAGAACTGCTCGGTGCGGTACTCGCGGTCCGGCTCGGCGAACTCACGGTCCGGCTCGGCGGAGCGCTGCCCTGGGAACGCGGCCGGCGCCGGAGGCTCAGGGGAGGTGGCGGGGGCTTGTGGCGGCTGGTGCTGGTGCTGGTGCTGGTGCTGGTGCTGGTGGGGAATGATCCAGGGCTCGGCGGAGTCGGCTGCGGATCGCTGGGCGCCGCCGTGGACGTGGCTCTGGGCGTGACCCTGGGGAGCGCCGCCGTATCCCGGTGCCGGGTCGAAGCCCCGCGCGCCTCCATGGGCGTACGCGGGGTCATGGCGCGGTTCACCGTTCTGGTCCACCGGCCCGGAGCGCTGGCCGGGGTGTGCCGCGTCCGCGTACGGGTCGTACGGCGGGGTCGCGGATGTCTGCTGCTGGGCGTACGGGTCGTAGCCGTATCCCTGTGGGGGGTACGGCTGCTGCGGCGAGGAGGAGTCATACCGCGGGGGCTGCTGGTAGACCGGCTGCCCGTACTCGTCGTAGCCGATGATCTGCGGCTGGGGTTGGTACGGGTCGTACCCGTGTTGCTGGTCGTTCACCGGTGCCCCTCTCCGTGGCTCAGTCGCCCCGGTACAACTCGCGCTTGTCGATGTAGCGCACCACACCGTCAGGCACCAGATACCAGACGGGATCGCCCTTCGCGACCCGCGCCCGGCAGTCGGTCGAGGAGATCGCCAGCGCCGGGACCTCCACCAGGGAGACCTTGCCCTCGGGCAGCCCGTCGTCCGTCAGATCATGGCCGGGACGGGTGACCCCGATGAAGTGGGCGAGGGAGAACAGCTCCGACGCGTCCCGCCAGCCGAGGATCTGGGAGAGCGCGTCGGCGCCGGTGATGAAGAAGAGATCCGCGTCCTTGTTGTCGGAGTGCAGATCGCGCAGGGTGTCGATCGTGTACGTCGGGCCCGGACGGTCGATGTCGATGCGGCTCACCGAGAACTGCGGGTTGGACGCGGTGGCGATGACCGTCATCAGATAGCGGTCCTCGGCCGGTGACACGACCTTGTGGCTCTTCTGCCACGGCTGGCCGGTCGGGACGAACACCACCTCGTCCAGGTGGAACAGAGCGGCCACCTCGCTGGCGGCCACGAGGTGGCCGTGGTGGACCGGGTCGAACGTCCCGCCCATCACACCCAGCCGCCGTCGGACGGAGCCCGTGGGCACTTCCTGCTCTCCCATGCGTGCAGAGCCTACTGGCACGGTCGCCCGCCCCGGCCCGGAACGGTTCAGCGGTCGCGGTTGAAGCGGGTGGTGATCCACAGCAGCAGCAGCAGACCGGCGAGCGCGAGCGCGCCGACGAGGATCGGGCTGAGGCTGGCGTGACGGACGGCGCCCTCGCCGCCCTCGGCGAGGGTGACCAGGGTCGAGGCGGTGGTGGGAAGGCTCATCTTCGACAGGCCCTTATCGATCGGGGACGGTGCGGACGGACTGCGCACACATCGTAAGCGGGAGGCTCGGGCACGCTCACGCCGACTCAGTCGTTCTGAGGTCACGGCCCCTTCGTCCATGGTCACCCGACCGGGACTCCCCGTGGGCCGGACTCCTCGCCGAGGGTTATCCACAGGCTCGGCCACGGCCTGGCACCAGCACCTACGCTGAGGTCTGCCAGGGGGCGAGAGCATCACTCGCACGACAACATCACGCAGGTCACCACAGGGGGCACGAATGACCGACAGCGGCCACGAGCACGTCCCGAGCAGGCAGCGCAGGCGTTTCCCGGGAATTTCCTCACGGGCCTACGAGCATCCGGCCGACCGGTCGGCGCTGATCGCGCTGCGCAAGCTCAGCGGCTTCGACACCGTCTTCAAATCGCTGAGCGGGCTGCTGCCGGAGCGCAGCCTGCGACTGCTCTTCCTCTCCGACTCCGTGCGGGTGAGCGATGAGCAGTTCGCCCATCTCAACTCCATGCTGCGGGACGCCTGCTACGTCCTGGACCTGGAGAAGGTCCCGGCGATGTACGTCACGCAGGATCCGCGCCCCTCCGCCATGTGCATCGGTCTCGACGAACCGATCATCGTGGTCTCCACCGGTCTGGTGGAACTGCTCGACGAGGAGGAGATGCGGGCGGTCGTGGGCCACGAGGTGGGCCACGCCCTCTCCGGGCACGCCGTCTACCGCACGGTCCTGCTCTTCCTGACCAATCTCGCGCTCAAGGTGGCGTGGATCCCGCTGGGCAATGTGGCGATCATGGCGATCGTCACAGCGCTGCGCGAGTGGTTCCGCAAGTCGGAGCTGTCGGCGGACCGTGCGGGGCTGCTGGTGGGCCAGGATCCGCAGGCCTCGATGCGGGGTCTGATGAAGATAGCGGGCGGCAACCATCTGCACGAGATGAATGTGGACGCCTTCCTCAAGCAGGCCGAGGAGTACGAGGAGAGCGGCGACCTGCGCGACTCCGTGCTCAAGATCCTCAATGTGCTGCCCCGGACGCACCCCTTCACCACCGTGCGCGCGGCCGAGCTGAAGAAGTGGGCCGAGAGCCGGGACTTCCAGCGGATCATGGACGGTCACTACCCGCAGCGCTCGGAGGACAAGAGCACCTCCGTCACCGATTCCTTCCGCGAGTCCGCCTCGCACTACGCGGACACGGTCAAGTCGAGCAAGGACCCGCTGTTCAAGCTGGTCGGGGATATCGCGGGTGGCGCGGGCGACCTGGGCGGAAAGCTCCGCGACAAGTTCTCGGGAGGAGGGAGCGGCGGCCGACCCGGTGAAGGTAGCGCCGACGGGACCAGCTGAGCCCGGCGGGACCGGCTGAGCCCGGCTGAGACCAACGCGGGAACCGCTCTCCGCGGGTCCTCGGGCGGGGCGCGTCAGATGCCCGGATGCCGCGACGGCACAACGGTAGAGGCGCTCCGGTACCGAGGCGGCGAGGGACCGCCCGGTGACGCCTCCCCGCGAGGTCCGCGGGAGCGGCCGGCCCCCGCCGGGTGAGGGCGTCAGGGGCGGCCGCGCGGCAGGCTGGGCTGGGCCGACGGAGAGAGGGCTCCACAGAGCGCGGGTGCCTTCTCCCGCATCGCGTAGGGATCGGTACCGGCCGGGAGGCCGGTACCCGCCCGCTCGCCCGCGAGCAGCGGGCGCAGCGCCCCCGCGGTGTCGGCGGAGCAGGACTGGGGACCGGCCTGGACACGGCTGCTCACCAGTTCCACCCGGTGGTAGTGGAGATCGTCCCGGTCGAAGCGGAACCGCAGCTCACGGCGCACGGTGAAGAAGGAGGCCCTGTCGGCACCGAGCGGCTCACCACTGCCGGGCGTGGGCGGCGGGGAGACGGCCGGACGCAGGGTGTAGGCGAAGGTGTGGTCCGAGGTCACCTCCAGCACGTCCGGGCTCGCCTCCCGGACGGTGAGGGTGCCCCGGACCCGCACCGAGGTGTCGGCGAGGGTGACCTTCGCCGGGTCATAGCGGACCAGCCAGCCGGTGGCGGCGTGGCGGCCGTCCGAGGACGGCGCGGCCATGCTGCGGTCGAACTGGGCGAACTGGTCGGGATCGAGCAGGATCCGCACGGGCCGCACCACCCGGCCGGTGAGGACCTGGGGATTGAGCGAGGACTCCACGAGATAGTCCTTGGCGGTGGTCAGGGCGGCCATGACCTGGTCCCCGGAGAAGTTCTCGGTGCGCTGTGCGCCCGGGAGGGTGATACCGGAGGCTCCGGTGCGGAACTGGGCGGCAGGGCCATGGGCGTAGAGATCGGCGGGGGTGCCTCCCGGAACGGCGCCCTGGGGAGCGAGGGGGATGACGGTGATACGCAACGGCTCGGCGCGCCGGGTCAGACCGGGCTGGTACGGGCTCCGGACGCCCAGATAGATCGCGGCGCCGAAGGCGAGGACCACCATCAGGACCAGGAGCAGCGCCGCCTTCGAGCCCGAGCGCACAGTCCAGGTGGGAAGAGTGCGGACGGCACGGGCGTGCTCTCCCATCCGCTCCTGGGCGGAGAACTCCTGGAGACGCGCAGCCCGTACGAACGATTCGTCGAAGACGACGGATCGGTATTCGTCCTCTCCACCACCGGGAAGGTCTTCCGGGCTCCCGTCATCAGGTGGGTCATCACCGTGCCCAGCCATACCTTCAGGGTAGGTCGGACGCGCCATTCGTAAACACGGCGAAGGGAGACAAACTCCGAGATTTCGTTCCGAGTTCTTGAACGTGGAGTAATTGAAGGCATGACCAGATCGGGCGCACGGACACGGGCGCTCATGGCCGGGAACAGGGAGGTGACGCGGGACGAGCGAACGGAAGAGGCGCGAGGGGTCCGCCAGGGGTCAAGGGGTGCCCGGTCGGGCGGAGGCCACGGAGGCCTGACGGGTCCCGGAGGCGTAGGGGGCACCGACCCGGTCGAGTCCCCTGCCGCTGAGCGGCGGCGCGGCGCCCTCGGTCGAGGAGGCCGGAGACGTGGCGTCGACCCCGCTGGTCGCCGGAGAGGGGATCTGGTCCTGACGATGACCCGCGGCCCCCCGGTAGACGGCGGTGAAGGCGAGGGCGACCATGCCGATCCCCATCACGACCGCCAGGATCCAGGCCACCGGACGGTGCCAGCGAGCGCTGTTCCGATAGGGACGCAGGGCACCGCCGTGGCGGCCGTAGGGGCTGAGTTCGTTATCGAGGAGATCGTCGTCCTCGTCATGGGCACGGCCGTAGGGACCGAAGCCCTCGTCGAGGTCGTCGTCATGAGGGCCGCGGGCGGAACCGGCGCGGGCCGCCTCGGCCTCGGCACGGGCCTTGGCCGCGGCGAGCAGTCTCTCCACGGCCGTGGGTTCATGAACGGGGGCCGACCGGACGAAGTCCTCGTCGAACACCACGGAGGCGAAGTCCTCGTCCGCGCCTCCGCGGTCGTCGTCGGGCTCCCAGCCGTCCGGGAACGGCCTGCCCCCCACGTCGTCCGGCACGGCTTCAGGGTAGACCGGGCGGTGCGGGTTTGGGCAGACGACGGAGCAACTCTCCTCGCCCCGGCCTGTTCCCTCCCGCCTGGATACCACCCGGATACCGCCCGGATACCGTTCCCTCCCGCCCGGACACCGCCGCGCCGGGAGGGAGGAGCTCCGGAAGAAGGCGGCAAAAGCTAAGGTCGGCGACAGGAACGGTCGGGAACGAGCCCCCGGTCGCCACACAACGGACGACCGAGGGCCGCGAGGGAAAGGGGGGTGGTTACCGTGTGTGACCGTCTCCGGTGAGGATGTACTTGGTGGAGGTGAGCTCCGGGAGCCCCATCGGCCCACGGGCGTGCAGCTTCTGGGTGGAGATGCCGATCTCGGCGCCGAAGCCGAACTGACCACCGTCGGTGAAGCGGGTGGACGCGTTCACGGCGACCGTCGTCGAATCCACCAACTGGGTGAACCGGCGCGCGGCCGCCTGGGAGGTGGTGACGATCGCCTCGGTGTGCCCGGAGGTCCAGAGCCGGATATGGGCGATGGCCGCGTCCAGGGAGTCGACGACGGCGGCGGCGATGTCATACGAGAGGTACTCGCGCTCCCAGTCGTCGGGGGTGGCCGCGACGATGGTGGCCTTGGTGCTCTCGTCGTACTCCCGAACCCGCTCATCGCCGTGGACCGTAACACCGGCCTCGGCCAGGGCGTCCAGGGCGCGCGGCAGGAAGGCGGGGGCGATGTCGCGGTGGACCAGCAGGGTCTCGGCGGCGTTGCAGACGCTGGGCCGCTGGGCCTTGGAGTTCACCAGGATGTCCACGGCCATATCGAGATCGGCCTCGGCGTCCACGTACACATGGCAGTTGCCGGTGCCGGTCTCGATGACGGGGACGGTGGACTCCTCCACGACGGTCCGGATCAGCCCGGCGCCGCCGCGCGGGATGAGGACGTCGACCAGCCCACGGGCGCGCATCAGTTCGGTGACCGAGTCCCGGGACTCCCCCGGCACCAGCTGGATGGCGTCGGCCGGCAGCCCGGAGCCGCCGACGGCGTCACGCAGGACCCGGACCAGGGCGGTGTTGGAGGAGTACGCGGAGGAAGAGCCGCGGAGCAGCACGGCGTTGCCGGACTTGAGGCAGAGGGCGGCGGCGTCCACGGTCACATTGGGCCGGGCCTCGTAGATGATGCCGACGACACCGAGGGGGACGCGGACCTGACGCAGATCGAGACCGTTGGGCAGCGTCGAGCCCCGCACCACCTCCCCGACGGGGTCCGCCAGCGCGGCGACATGGCGCACATCGGCGGCGATGGCGCGTACCCGCTCCGGGGTGAGGGTGAGCCGGTCGATGATCGACTCGCTGGTGCCCGCCTTCCGGGCACGGGCGACGTCCTCGGCGTTGGCGGCGACGATCTCGCTGGTGCGTACCTCCAGCGCGTCCGCCATCGCCAGCAGGGCGTCGTCCTTCGCGGAACGCGGGAGAGGGGCGATATCGGCGGCGGCGGCGCGGGCGCGGTAGGCGACGCGGGCGACGGGCGAGAGGTCGTCGTACGGGGAGAGCGGGGAGGACGTCGTCATACTCGCAGGGTAATGCGCGGGTGGTGGCCGTCGGGGGGTGTCCCGCACTACGAGATGCGCCCCGGTGGGGCCTGGCGCGGGGTGTGGGTGGCGGTGGGCTGGGGCGATGCGATGTCGGCGGGCCCAGGCGGATCGCCGGGCACGCATGGCGATCGGTGACTGACCGCCGGGCGCGCCAGGCGACCGGTGACGGGCGGCGACGGTGGGTGACGGGACGCGTCCGGGGGTCTCCCGGGCCGCGTGGTGGGGCGGCGCCCGGTATCCGGGCGTCGGCGACCGGAGAGGCGGGGCACGCCGTCCCGCCCGCGCCGCTCCCGATCCCGCTGCCTCCGGACAGGTGTGCCGGAGGCCCCCGTTGACCTCCTCACGGTTGTCCGGGAGGGCGTGGGTCGGAGGCACCGTCAGCAGCCGGTCAGGGAGCCCGCGTCACCGTGGGTCAAAAGGGGTGTACGCCCACGGGGGTCGCCGGGGCCGGGCCGTAGCCCTCGGCGATGCGCTGGTGGTAGGTCTGGCGGTCGATGACCTCCAGGCCCACGATCTTCCACGGTGGCAGCTTCGCCGAGGACCGGTGCTCGCCCCAGAGGCGCAGTGCGACCGCGGCCGCGTCATGGAGGTCCCGGGCCTCCTCCCAGTAGCGGATCTCGGCGTGGTCGTTGGCGTAGCGGCTGGTGAGGAGGAAGGGATGGTCATGGGCGAGCTGTTCGAGGGCGCGCCGCACCTCCTTCAGCGGCGCCTCGTCCCCGGCGAGGCTGAGGGTGATGTGCCAGAGCTTGGAGTGCGGCCGGTCCTCGGCCTGCCGCTCGTCGAGACCGGAAGGCTCCGGAGCGGACTGCCCGCGCCGGCGGTCCGCGATGCCGGTGACCCGCAGCGCGCGTTCGCTCCGTCCCGGCGTTCCCGGCCGCCCCTGCCTGCCCGGTCCCTGCTCACCGCCGCCTTCCAGGCCGGCCGCCCCGGTCCCCTGACCGCCACGGTCCGGCGGTGTCGGACACGGCCCGTCCTCTTCCCCGCCGACCGCGAGCGCCCCGGGGTCCGGTCCACGTGCCGGCTCCTCGGCGTCGGGGCCGGTCGCGACGCTGGTGAGAGCTCTCTCCTCGGTCGTGGTGCGGCGGATATGACCGCCCTTCGGCCGGGTGGCCCGGCGGTTACGGGGAGTGTCCGCGTCCCCGCGGGGCGCATCCCCCGGGCGCGCTCGTCTCACCGGCGGCCTCCTGCGTGCGTGTGTGGTCGTCCCGTCATCCGCCCTACCCCCGCAACAAAGTTGACCAGTCCCGGACCGGCCGTGGGGCGCTTTTGCGGAAGGTCTCCGTCTGATGACGGGACTTTCAGCCGTTTCAGGGGCGCAGAACGACCAGATCGTCCCTGTGTACGACTTCCCGCTCGTACTCCGGGCCGAGTTCACGGGCCAGCTCGCGGGTGGAGCGGCCCAGCAGCCGCGGCAGTTCACGGGCGTCGAAGGTGACCAGACCGCGGGCGACGGGGTGCCCGGCGGTGTCGCGCAGTTCGACCGGGTCGCCCGCGCTGAACTCGCCCTCGACCGCCGCGATCCCGGCCGGGAGCAGCGACTTGCGGCCCTGGACCACGGCCTCGACCGCGCCCTCGTCCAGCACGAGGGCGCCCTGGGGCGTGGAGGCGTGGGCGAGCCAGAGCAGCCGGTCGGCCGAGCGTCGTCCGGTGGCGTGGAAGAAGGTGCCGGTGGGACGGCCCGCCAGCGCGTCGGCGCCGCGCGCGGCCGAGGTGAGGACGACCGGTACCCCGGCCGCCGCCGCGATCCTGGCGGCCTCGACCTTGGTGACCATGCCTCCGGTGCCGACGCCCGCCTTGCCCGCGCTGCCGATCTGGACGTGCGCGATGTCGGCCGGGCCGTGGACCTCGTCGATCCGGCTTGTTCCGGGCCGGGCCGGGTCGCCGTCGTACAGCCCGTCCACATCGGAGAGGAGGACCAGCAGATCGGCGCGGACGAGATGGGCGACGAGGGCGGCGAGACGGTCGTTGTCGCCGAAGCGGATCTCGTCGGTGGCGACGGTGTCGTTCTCGTTGACGACCGGCAGGGCGCCCATCGCGAGGAGCTGGTCCAGGGTCCGGTAGGCGTTGCGGTAGTGGGCCCGGCGGCTGGTGTCGTCGGTGGTGAGGAGGACTTGTCCGACCCGTACGCCGTACCGGGCGAAGGAAGCGGTGTAGCGCGCGACGAGCAGTCCCTGACCGACGCTCGCGGCGGCCTGCTGGCGGGCCAGGTCCTTGGGGCGGCGGGCGAGCCCGAGGGGTGCCAGTCCGGCGGCGATGGCGCCGGAGGAGACCAGCACGATCTCCTTCTCGCCCCCGCCGTGCGCCTTGGCCAGCACGTCGACCAGGGCGTCCACCCGGTCGGCGTCGAGCCCGCCCGACGCGGTGGTCAGCGAGGAGGAGCCGACCTTCACGACGATTCTGCGGGCCTGGGTCACCTGGTTCCGTGTCACTGTCACGGACCGAATCTATGCCAGGGCGGGGGCCGGGATCGCGCCGTTTCATCGGCTGGACAGCGCCGCTGACGAACGCCAGGCCCGCCCCGGCCCCCCGCGCCCCGACAGCGAGAGGGCCCCTGCGGACGCCGGTCCGCGGGGGCCCTCTTCAGGTCCGTGCCCCGCCGTACGCAGCGGAGGAAGCGCGGCGGCCTCAGCGGGCCAGCGGCATCTCCCGCTCGTCGGGCGACGCGGCGGAGTCACCCAGTTCGGCGGAGTCGCCCAGCTCATCGGCCTCGGCGAGGTCCGTGATCCCGGTGCGGTCCGGCGCCTCCAGCGCGTCGCCGATCTCGCCCGCCGCTCCGGCGTCCCCGTCCGCCACGGCCTCCGCCGCCTCGCGGGCCTCCTCGTCCACCGGGGGCGCGTCGGACTCACGGTCCACCTCGCCCAGCGGCTGCTCGCCGATGGCCTGCGCGACGCCCAGGTTGCGGGCCTCCGCGCGGGCCGCCAGCACATGGATCGCCGTGTTGAAGCGCTCCAGGGAGGTGGGGTGGTCGGGCCCGAGCAGATACTCCTTCAGCTCCCGCCGGGCACCGGCCAGCGGGTCGCGCTCGGGCGAGGTCACGGACGCCAGCAGGACGTCCAGCTCGGTGGCGCTGTTGGAGAGGATGACGGCGGCCCGGGCGGCGGTGTTCTGCCGCTGGAACTCCTCGGCGCCCAGTGCGGCGGAGTCGGTCAGGGCGTAGGGCTTGCCGCTCGCCATGAAGTCGGAGACAACGCTGGAGATGTCGGAGACCATGGCGTCCGACTCGTTGAAGCAGTCGTAGAGCTTGGGTTCGGGGCCGGTGACGATCCGGTGCTCCCACCAGCCCACCGAGCGCCAGTAGGCGGCGTTCCAGTCGGCGCGCAGGGTGGTGATCCGCTCCAGCTTCACCGGGTCGGCCAGGGAGACCCGGGACTCCTCCGCCTCGTCCCCGCCCGCGCGTCCGGGGGCGGCGAGCGCGTCCAGCTCGGCCTCGATCCGGACCATCTCGGCGCGGGCGGCGGCCTGGGCGCGCGGGTCGGCGTGGGCGCTCCAGCGCGGGTCGGCGGCGCGGGCGGCGGCGGCCGTCTTCACCTGGGCGATGATCCGCTCGTGGACGGCCTTGGCCTTCTTGTTGCGGATGCCGGTGAAGGGGTGCGGCTTGTAGATCAGCCGGACCGGGGGTTCGGCGGCCAGCAGGGTGCGGACGATGTTCTCCCCGGCCAGCAGCAGGGAGGTGTTGCCGGGGTGGTCGTCCCAGCCCTCCCAGGTGGGCGCGTAGAGAACGGTCGGAATCGCGTTCTTCGGCGTTCCGCTCCAGCCCTGGATGGGGGCGAGCTGTGGCCGTCCGACCTCGACGATGTCCTCGTCCCGCACCCCGACATCGGCGAGCGCGTAGCGGTCGCGGCCCGCGCGCCCGGCGGTCCAGACCTCGTCGTACGCCTTGCTGAAGGGGTTGACGCTGGCGAGTTTGTCGCTGTCGCCATGGCCGATGAAGACGTGCTTCATCGTCGGTACGCGCAGGATGTGGATGTTCTTGCCGACGTTGGCGGGGTAGAGCGCGACCCGGACCGTCGAGAGGTTCAGGTTCATCATGTGGGTGCCGCCGGGCACGCAGATCACGGGGACGGCGGTGGTGCCGAGTTTCGGCATCAGCTCGCGCTCACGCATGATGACCAGCGGCCTGCCGTCGATCCGCTCCATCGTCTCCAGCCACATGTTGACCTGGTAGGCGGACTCGTTGGAGCCGGAGAAGTAGAGGACGGTGGTCGGGCGGTACTCCAGCAGCCACGCGCTGACGGCCTTGAGCACGGTGGCGGCGGGCGGCACCCGGCGCTTGCGGCGCAGATAGGGCGCGAGGACGGCGGTGTAGAGGAGCCCGAGGCCGAGGGTGGCCGCGACGCCCGCGTACCCGATCACCGGGCGGTCCAGGACGACGGCGGCCAGCACCCCGCCCATCGCCGGGAGGTCGAGGTGGAGCATCTTCTCGCCGGAGCGGTGCAGCAGCGCCTTCGGCGGGGCGTCGGGGATACGCACTCCGCCGAGGTCGACGTTGCGGGTGACCACGGGAAGGGTGCGGCGGAGCCGGATCAGGGTGGCGAGGGCGCCGTGCGGGGCCTGGATCCCGTAGAAGACGAGGAACCCGGCGACGGCGGTGTAGAAGAGCGCGGTCTCCGCGAGCCCCTCGCGGGCCAGCAGCAGCACCAGCAGCAGTTGGCGCAGCAGGAAGCGGATCGGCAGTCCGAGCCGGACCTTGTTGAGACGGTTGACCAGGTAGCTGTCCTTCTGGTGCAGATACCAGTCGGTCAGATAGGTCACGGCGGCGCCCGCCACGAAGAGCCAGATGTTCGGGAGCAGGGCACCGAGCATGACGCACGGATAGCCGAGTCCGAGGAACACGGCCGCCGCCAGCTCGGACGCACTGCCGACACGGGCCAGACGAATGGCTTTCGAAATCACGAAGAACCGGCTCCAAAGGGGTGCGGGTGGGTTCTTTTGCAAAGGTGACGCAGTCGAGCCCCTGGATCCCCCACGTCCTCCGCATGTCGCATCGAGGCGTTCACGGAGGCCCGAAAACCGCTTCTGCCGCGGACTGGCCTTCCGACCATTCCGCAGCGACGTTGAGCGTTTAACCGTGGATTATTACATATCTTCCTCACGGTCCAGGACCGCCGCGAGCGCCTGTTCGAACCCGGACGCCTCGGTCGCTTCCCTGGTCGGGTCCTGCTGCCGTACGTCGATGACATGGCCGGTCAGCTCGGAGAGAAGCACATCGAGCGAGGTCCGCGCCACTGCCTCGGACGACAGGAGGGAGCCCGCCGGTTCCGTGCCGAACGCCTTCGTCCGCATGGGGGTCGCGGTGCGCTCCGGGTTGACGCAGTTCACCCGGATTCCATCGGCCGCCCATTCGTCGGCGAGGGCCTGGGTGAGATTGACCATCGCCGCCTTGGTGGAGGAGTAGAGGCTGTACTCGGCCCGCCCCCGGGTATAGCTGGAGGAGGTGTAGAGAAGGAGCTGGCCCTTGGTCTCCGCGAGATATTTGTAGGAGGCACGGGCGATCTGGACGGGCGCCAGGTAATTGACGTTCAATGCTTCCTGAATGGCGGCGTTGTCGGTCTCGGCGAGTTTTCCGATACGCAGGATGCCCGCCGTGTTGATGACGTAGTCGATCCGGCCGGTCTCGGCGTAGGCACGGGAGAGGGCCTCGTCCACATGCTCCGGGTTCTCGACATGGGTGCCGGTGGTGGAACGGCCCAGGGCGTAGACCCGGGCGCCATAGCTCTCGGCGAGGGTGGCGATGTCGGCGCCGATGCCGTAGGAGCCGCCGAAGACGACGAGGGTGCGGCCCGCGAGCAGCTCCCGGTAGGCGCCCTCGTCGGCCTGGCGGGGGGCGGCGGTGGAGGCGAGCTGGAAGAGCTTGTCGGCGATGAAGACGTCGACCGGCTGGGTCACCTTCATGTTGTACTCATCGCCCGCGACCACGTGGATCGGCACGTCCGGCAGGTACTTCAGCACCACCGAGCAGTCGTCGGTGGCCTGGAAGTTGGGGTCCCCGGCGGCGACCTCGTAGGCCCGGCGGATGGTGGAGAGCTTGAACGCCTGCGGGGTCTGGCCGCGCCGCAGCCGGGAGCGGTCGGGGACGTCGGTGATGAACTCGCCGTCCTCGCCATGGGTACGGGTGACGATGATGGTGTCCGCCGAGGGGATGGCGACGTCGACGGCGGAGTAGCGCTCCAGCGCGTCGACACAGTCCTTGATCACCCGCTGTGACAGCAGCGGCCGGACGGCGTCATGGAAGAGCACATGGCGCTCCTCGCCCTCCACGAGCCCCTCACTCAGGGCCGCGATGGCCCGCTCGGTGGTCTCGTTGCGGGTGGAGCCGCCTTCCAGGACCCGGGTCACCTTGGCGAGTCCCGCCTTGGCGACGATCCGCTCCACGTCGGGCACATAGCCCGGCGCCATCAGCACGATCACCTCGTCGATGGCCTCGGCCTGCTCGAAGATGGTCAGCGTGTGCTCGATCACAGCCTTCCCGGCGATCTTCAGCAGCTGCTTCGGAATCGACAGGCCCACTCGCTGACCGGTACCTCCGGCGAGCACAACGGCCGTGGTACGGGGCTTGGCTTCGTGCGGCACAGACACAGAACGACCTACCTTGAGACGAGTGGGGGACGCTGCGATGGTCGCACTCTGCGTGAGCGACATGCAAGGCGGACGCCCGGCGCTCCACACCGGGCGGAAAGGGACCATTCACCTCCTGGCCAGGCAAAGTGAACTCTCCGCTTCCGTTTTTCCGGGGTGGCGCGCGCCCTCGGCGGGGTGATGGACACCACAGCGGGTCCGGCGCGGGCGGCGCGCTGGTGTCACAGGGGTCCCAGACCTGGTGAACCGCTGCTCGGAGGGCTCCCGAAGGCGCGTGCTCAGACGGCTCCCGAAGGCCCCGTGACCGTGAGGACGAGATCGTTGGCGGCGCTGTAGAAGAGGGTCAGCCCGGGACGGCGGGACGGCCTGCGCAGCAGCCGCCTGACCCGCTCCCCCAGCCGGGCCCGGGTGCCCTCCGCGCCGACCCGGACCGTCGGGTAGGGAAAGAGTGACCCCTTCTCCACGACATCGTCGAGGATCCTCCCCAGCCGGGCGGGGGCCGCACCGGGCGCGTACCGCAGCCAGAGGTCCCACACCTCATGGCCCCCGCCCCACACCCCCACCGGTCCGCCGACGGGGATGGTGGCACGGAAACGATCACCCGGAGCGCCGACCCAGGCCACCGGGTACTCCAGCGCCACCGGCTCAGGACCCCGGCGGCGCAGCGACAGCGTCGGCGCTCCCCCGGCGGCGGCCACCGCCGAGGGAGCGCCCAGCACCCCGAGGGCCGCCAGCACCCCGGCCACACCGGGGACACCCAGACCGCCGGGGACACCCAGCAGCCGCCCGTCCACCGTGATCTCCCGCTCCCCGGCCCGGACCGGACCCACCTCGGCATGGGCGGCCCGCGCCCAGGAGCGGAGCAGGAGGGTGCCGCCCTTGCGGTAGGGGACGAGATGGCGCACCCCGGCCGGGTACGGACGGGATCCGGCCCGCAGGGCGCCGCGCTGGTCGATGACGCGGGTCGGCAGCGGCGCACCGGCCGACGCGGGCCCGCCGCCCGGGCCGGACGGCGGATCCGGTACGGGGTCGGCTCGCCCGTCCGGTACGGGGTCGGCCTGGCTCTCCCTTACGGGCTCGGCTTTCCCGTCCCGTACGGCCTGCCCTTCTCCGGGATCGCCCCGTCCCTCCCGTACCGGCGCCCCCGCCCCGTCCAGCGCCACCCCACACGTCCAGACGCCCTCCTCCAGTCCGGCGGAGAGCGGGACGCGGGCCGTCGGGGAGAGAGGGAAGGACCGGTCGGCCACCTCGGGGTGGGGGTGGGAGCAGATCAGCCGGGCGCCCGGCACCGGCCGTCCCAGCAGTGTCACGGAGACCGTCCCGTCGTCCCCCACCACCACATCCGCCCAGGGACCCCGCTCCCCGGCCGCGACCACCGGGGCCGGGCCCCGGGCGCCCCCGCCCCGCCCGGCCAGCAGGCGCGTGAACAACTCCTCGTACCGCTTGGCGATCGGGCCCGGGTCGAACCGCCGCGCGTTGCGGGCCGCCGCCGACCCCATCGCGCGCCGCAGCTCCGAGTCGTCGACCAGCCGCAGCAGGGCGCGCGCGATGGCCTCCACCTCACCCACCGGCACCAGCAGCCCGTCCACCCCGTCGCCGACGATCTCCCGGGGTCCGTGGTCGCAGTCGGTGCTGACCACCGGCAGCCCGCACCGCATGGCCTCGACCAGCGACATCCCGAAGGACTCATGGGACGAGGTGGAGACCGCGATGGCGGCCTTGACCCACTCCGGCTCGATCGGCGCGCGCGGCCCCATCAGCTGGATGTGCTCATGGAGCCCCAGCGCGTCGATACGGCGGCGCAGCCGCTCCTTCTCCGGGCCCCAGCCGTAGATCCTCAGCGTCCACTCCGGCCGGGCGGCGGCGACCCGGGCGAAGGCGTCGATCAGCACGTCGTACCGCTTCTCGCCCGAGAGCCGTCCCGCCGCCATGACGATCGTCCCCGAGGTGTCCGAGAGCGGTAGGAGTGGTTCCGGCACGCTGTTGGGGATGGCGAGGATCCGGCCCGGCAGCTCCACCCGCTCCCGGTAGACGGTCGCGTCCCCCTGCGAGACCGTGACGAAGGCGTCCAGCCGCCGCAGATACGGGAGCATCAGCGCCCGCAGCGCGGGCTTGTGGTAGTCGTGGCTCCCATGCTCCTGGCCCACGACGACGGCGCCCTCGGGGGCGAACGCGACGGCGTAGGCGATCAGCCCCGCCCGCGTGCCGACCACCACATCGGCGCCGGAGGCCGCGTAGTGGTCCCGCACCCGCTCGTCCGCGAGGAGGCTGTACTCGCCGTGGCGCGGCTCGGCGGCCGGGAAGACCTCGGCGGGCCGCCGGTGGCGGGGATGGTCCAGCTCACTGGTGGGAGCGCCGGGGCGGGTGTCGATCAGCGGGACGACGGTGATCCGCGGATCGATGGCGAAGAGCGGCTCGTCACGGTGGCGGAAGACGGAGACGATCTCGATCTCGTGCCGGTCGGCGAGTTCCCCGGCGAGGTTCAGCGTCGTCCGGATGGTCCCGCCGATGCCGTACACCGTATGGATCAGAAAGGAGATCTTCACCGTCGTGCTCCCGTGCCGTGCCCGCCAAAAGCCTCCCCCGGACCGCTAGAGGGCGATCACGGACGGGAGGTTGCCTCGGCTGTCCCGGGCGGGGACCACGACAACGGCCCGCTCCCAGGTCGTGTCCGCAAAGCAGCGCCGTCCTCCCCCTGTGACGAAGTCCAGGGGGAGGGGCCTGCGGCGTCCGGTGCTGGGGGCACCCCCGGGCCGAAGGCCCAGGGCTGGGGGCACCCCCGGGCCGCAGAGCCCAGAGGTGGGGGTACCCCCGGGCCGCAGGGCCCAGGGGTGGGGGTACCCCCGGGCCGCAGAGCCCAGGGGTGGGGGCACCCCCGGGCCGCAGAGCCCAGGGGTGGGGGCACCCCCGGGCCGCAGAGCCCAGGGGTGGGGG
>NZ_JBHVHF010000095.1:0-5386 GCF_042800315.1 Streptomyces sp. NPDC057638 | reverse complement strand
GGGGGCACCCCCGGGCCGCAGAGCCCAGGGGTGGGGGCACCCCCGGGCCGCAGAGCCCAGGGGTGGGGGCACCCCCGGGCCGCAGAGCCCAGGGGGAGTGTGCCGGCCGTCGCGGCCCAGGCGGGACTGTGCGGACACGGCCTCGCGGAACGGGCCGTGATCGTCCTACTGGAACGGGTCGAACGTGTCGTACTCCCGCTGCGCCTCGTCGCGCTCGGCTTCGCGCTCGCGGCGGCGCTGCGCCGCCGGGCGCGGCTCGTCCAGACGGTGGTCCTCGCCACGGCGGCCGAGCATCTCGGCCCCCGCCATGACGGTCGGCTCCCAGTCGAAGACGACCGCGTTCTCCTCGGGGCCGATGGCCACGCCGTCCCCGGCGCGGGCCCCCGCCTTCATCAGCTCCGTCTCGACACCGAGGCGGTTGAGCCGGTCGGCGAGATAGCCGACGGCCTCGTCGTTGTTGAAGTCGGTCTGCCGCACCCAGCGCTCCGGCTTCTCACCGCGCACCCGGAAGAGACCGTCGTCCTCCTGGACGACCGTGAACCCGGTGTCGTCGACGGCCTTGGGCCGGATGACGATCCGGGTCGCCTCCTCCACCGGCTTGGCGGCGCGGGCCTCGCCCACGATGCCCGCCAGGGCGTAGGACAGCTCCTTGAGCCCGGTGCGGGCGACGGCGGAGACCTCGAAGATCCGGTAGCCCCGCGCCTCCAGCTCGGGGCGGATCATCTCGGCCAGGTCCAGACCGTCCGGGATGTCGATCTTGTTGAGGACGACGACCCGCGGCCGGTCGTCCAGCCCGCCGTACTGCTTCAGCTCGGCCTCGATCACATCGAGGTCCGACAGGGGGTCGCGGTCCGACTCCAGCGTCGCCGTGTCCAGCACATGCACCAGCACCGAGCAGCGCTCGACATGGCGCAGGAACTCAAGACCGAGCCCCTTGCCCTGGCTGGCGCCCGGGATCAGCCCGGGAACGTCGGCGATGGTGTAGACGGTCGAACCCGCCGTCACCACACCGAGGTTGGGTACGAGGGTGGTGAAGGGGTAGTCCGCGATCTTCGGCTTGGCCGCGCTCAGCACCGAGATCAGCGAGGACTTGCCCGCGCTCGGATAGCCGACCAGCGCCACGTCCGCGACGGTCTTCAGCTCCAGGACGACATCACGGCTCTCGCCGGGCTCACCCAGCAGCGCGAAGCCGGGCGCCTTGCGGCGGGCCGACGCCAGCGCCGCGTTACCGAGGCCGCCCCGGCCGCCCTGGCCCGCGACGAAGGTGGTGCCCTGACCGACCAGGTCGGCCAGCACATGGCCCTGACCGTCCAGGACGACGGTCCCGTCCGGCACCGGCAGCACCAGATCGCGGCCGTCCTTGCCGGCCCGGTTGCCGCCCTCGCCGGGCTGGCCGTTGGTGGCCTTGCGGTGCGGGCTGTGGTGGTAGTCGAGGAGCGTGGTCACCGACTGGTCGACGACCAGGATCACATCGCCGCCCCGGCCGCCGTTGCCCCCGTCGGGGCCGCCGAGCGGCTTGAACTTCTCCCGATGGACGGAGGCACAGCCGTGGCCCCCGTTACCCGCGGCGACATGCAGCTCGACGCGGTCCACGAAGGTGGTCATGGTGGTGTGCCTCCAGTGCTCAGGGATATGTCTTAGCTGTAACACGGCGGAGGCGGACCCGCTTCCCGTACGGGAAGTGAGGTCCGCCTCCGCGTGGATCGCTCTCTCGGCGACCGAGTACGCCCCAGGGGGCTGGTTACTCGGCGACCGGAACGATGTTGACGACCTTGCGGCCACGGAAACGGCCGAACTCGACCGCACCGGCGTTCAGGGCGAACAGGGTGTCGTCGCCACCGCGACCGACGCCCGTGCCCGGGTGGAAGTGGGTGCCGCGCTGGCGGACCAGGATCTCACCGGCGTTGACGACCTGACCGCCGAAGCGCTTCACGCCGAGCCGCTGAGCATTGGAGTCGCGACCGTTCCGGGTGGACGATGCGCCCTTCTTGTGTGCCATGTCTCCTCAGTCCCTTACTTCGCGGCCGTGGGGATGCCGGTGACCTTGATCGCCGTGTACTGCTGACGGTGACCCTGACGACGGCGGTAGCCGGTCTTGTTCTTGTAGCGAAGGATGTCGATCTTCGCGCCCTTGTGGTGGTCCACGACCTCGGCCGTGACCTTGATCCCGGCCAGGACCCACGGGTCGCTGGTCACGGAGTCGCCGTCGACCAGGAGCAGGGTAGAGAGCTCTACCGTGTCGCCGACCTGGGCGGTGGAAATCTTGTCAACCTCGACGATGTCGCCGACAGCAACCTTGTGCTGCCGACCACCGCTGCGCACGATGGCGTACACGCGGAACCCTCTTTCGCTCGAATCAGACCCCCTGATGCCAGCCGCTCCGCGCGGGCGCGAGCCCACGACGATCCGGAAGGACGAGCGGCCTCTCCGTGCCGGCCCGGGAACGGGACGCGCGGAGGGAGATGCTCAGGGAGGGGTGCGCATGGAAACACACCGAGGGTCAAGAGTACGGGGGGTACTTTCGGGGGTCAAACCGGGGTGCGGGCCCGCTCGTGTCCCGAGGGGCCGCGCCCCTCGCCGGGCCGCCCGTGCCCGCCTTCCTCTGAGCTGCGGCCCATCGCCCCTGGGACGCCCCCGTCCCGTGGCGGGCACGCCGGGTCCACCCGCTCGTGGGCACGGCGGCGCCACCGCTCAGTGGGCAGGGTTCGTTGGAAGGAAGAGGGGCGGATGCCTGGTGGAAGGAGGGCGGGGGCTGTTCAATGGCGTCCGTGTCACTGCGCTCCCTGCTGTCCGCGCCGCTGTCCATGCCTCGCATGCTGCGTCATGGCTCGGCCGTGGGCGCCGACCTGCCTCCGGACGGGGCCGTCACCCTCGATCAGGTGACCGACCCGGCGCTGCGCCGGGCCCTGGCCGCCGCGCGGCTCGGGGACGCCGGGCCCGCGCGGGAGCTGCTGGCGGAGACGCGGCTCGGGGCGCGCTGGGAGTACCGCTCCACATGTGTCGCGGCCCTCGCCGAGTGCGCGCTGCACAGTCCTCAGTGGCTGGAGCGGTGGCTGGCGGCCGAGCCCGCCCACCCGGACGCGACGCTGCTGAGGGCGGATCTGACCGTGCGGCGCGCCTGGGAGATCCGTACGGATCACCGGGCGGTGCAGGTCTCCCACGACCGGTTCCGCGCCTTCTTCGCGCTGCTGGAGGACGCCGCCCCGCTGATCGCGGCGGCCGTGGAGCTGAATCCGGCCGACCCGGTGCCCTGGGAGGTCGCGCTGTCCCACGCCCGGGGCATGCAGTCGCCGCGCGAGGTCTTCGACGCGTACTGGACGGAGGCGGTCACCCGCTCCCCGTACCACTACGGCTGCCACGCCAGCGCCCTGCAGTACCTCTGCCGCAAGTGGTACGGCTCCGATGAGGAGATGTTCGGCTTCGCCGAGCGCTCCGCGGCCAGTGCCCTGCCCGGCTCACTGCTGCACGCGCTGCCGCTGCTCGCCGCGGTCGAGTACGCGCTGGAGTACGAGGGGGCGTACGGGTCCCGGGCCCGCCGCCCCGCCGAGCGCGGCCCCGTGGGGCGGGAGCGGATCACCGCCGCCGTCGACCGGGCGCTGGCGCTCTCGGCCTGGTACGGGCCGGGCGATCCGGAGGCGGCCGGGTTCCGCAACCATCTGGCGATGATGCTGATCCTGGGGCGGCGCTGGGACGAGGCGCTGGAGGTGTTCCGGGCGATAGGCACCGATGCCCGCGCCTATCCGTGGGCGTACCTCGGGGAGAGCCGCAAGGAGTTCCTGGAGCTGAGGCTCGGGGTGCGGATGCAGATCGCCTCCAGGACGCCGTTCTTCGGGCGCCCGCCGGGCCCCCGTACCCCGTCGGTGGCGCCTCCGGCGGCCCTGGGGCCGACGGGACCGCACGCGCTGGCGATCGTGGCCGCCGCGCCCCGGCGGATCATGGAGGCGGCGCCGCTGAGCGCGGTGCCGCTGCGGGTCGCCGCCGCGACGCCGCAGCGGGCCCGGCAGACGGCCGGGGCGGGCGCGGGCACCCGGCGGGGGCGCGGCGCGGGCCGGGGTGGCGGCCGGGGCGGCGCGGGCACCGAGATGAGCTATGTGGAGCAGATCCCCGGCCCGTCGCCGTGGGCCGGTGGCGAGGAGCCGCTGGTGGCGGCGGTGGGCGCGGTCGGGGCCTGGCCCGCGCTGGTGCTGTTCCGTACGGCGGAGCCGACGCCGCGAGCCGGGGTGACGCTCGTGGACGGGGGCCGGGTCCGGGCCCGGCATCTGTGGGACCCGGCGGCCCCCGTGGTGGACCACACGGCCGCCGCCGCCGTCGTCCGTGCCCTGGCGGCTGCGTTTCCGGGGGTTCCGGGCGCCGACCGGGGGCCCCTGGTCGCCCTGCTGCGCGGCGCGGACGACCCGGCGCGGCGCCAGCGCGCCCTGGTGGCGGCGCTGGGGCTGCCCCAGGTCCCCGACGGGTTCGGCGAGCGGGCGGACGTCCTGGACGGGCTGCCGGGCGCGCGGATCGCCGCCCGTCGCTCCTGGGCGGGACGGCGGCGCGGCTGACCCCCGGTACGGCTGCGGCACCGCCGTACGGGAGCGGCGGCCGGGCCTCATGCGGGAACACGTACGGGAACAGCGGCCGGGACCCCGTACCGGCCCGTACGGGAGCGTCCCCGCCGGGTGCGACGGCCCCTCCGCCACCGGCCCGCCGCGCACCGGCCCGTATGCTCGCCGGGCGGAAGCCGCGCACCGGAAGGCAGAGAAGTGAACTACAGGGTCCAGCCCACCGCGCAGGTGGACGAGAGCGCCGTGATCGGCGACGGCAGCAGCGTCTGGGAGCTCGCCCAGATCCGTGAGCGGGCCAGCCTCGGCGAGCGCTGTGTCATCGGCCGCGGCGCCTACGTCGGCACCGGCGTGCGCATGGGAGACGACTGCAAGCTCCAGAACTACTCGCTGGTCTACGAGCCCGCCGAGCTGGGCGACGGCGTCTTCATCGGCCCGGCCGTGGTGCTCACCAACGACCACAACCCGCGCTCGGTCAGCCCCGACGGCGGTCAGCTGCGCGGCGGCGACTGGGAGGCCGTGGGCGTACGGATCGCGGACGGCGCCTCCATCGGGGCCCGCGCGGTCTGTGTCGCCCCGCTGGAGATCGGCCGCTGGGCGATGGTCGCGGCGGGCGCGGTCGTCACCAAGGACGTGCCCGACTTCGCGCTGGTGGTCGGTGTCCCGGCCCGCCAGGTGGGCTGGGTCGGGCGCGCGGGCGTGCGGCTGGTGGAGCGCGCGGGCGAACCGGGTGTCTTCGAGTGCCCCAGGACGGGCGCGCGCTATGTCGAGAAGGCGGGCACCCTCACCGAGGCGTGAGAGCCCGGATACGGAGTACGGGTGAGCCCGGGTGGACAGGTCCACCC
>NZ_JBHVHF010000094.1:0-25040 GCF_042800315.1 Streptomyces sp. NPDC057638 | reverse complement strand
CCCGCCGCCTCCGGGGAGTCGGCGGCGGGCCCGGGGTGCGGCAGCCGCCGCCGTCGGCGGTGCTTGAGCAGGGCCCAGGGCGCGCGGACGGCCGTGACCTCGGTGCCCGCCTCCTTCGCGGCCTCCGCCGCCGCCTGGGCGACCGGGAGTACGCCCTCGTCCCGCGCGGCCTCCGGCCGGTCCGACTCCGGCCAGACACCCAGCGCCGCGCAGAGCGTCGGCAGCATCGCCATGGACGCGGTCGCGTACCCCTCGGCCGAGGGGTGGTAGTTGTCCGCGCCGAACATCTCCCTCGGGTTGGCCGCGAACTCGGGCCCGAGCAGATCGCCGAGCGAGACCGTCCGCCCGCCCTGCTCCACCACCACGATCGTCTGCGCCGCCGCGAGCTGGCGCGAGACCCGGCGGGCCAGCCAGCGCAGCGGCTGGTAGACCGGCTCGATGGTGCCCAGGTCGGGACAGGTGCCGACCACCACCTCGGCGCCCGCCGTCCGCAGTCGCCGCACCGCCGTCGCCAGATGGCGCACCGACTCCGTCGGCGGCATCCGGTGGGTGACATCGTTGGCGCCGATCATCAGGACGCAGAGGTCGGGGGAGCGCGAGCTGTCCGAGAGCAGCAGCGAGACCTGGCGGTCGAGATCGTCCGACTGGGCGCCGGGCAGGGCCACGTTGCAGACCTCCACCGGGCGCTCGGCCACCGCCGCCAGCCCGGAGGCCAGCAGCGCCCCCGGGGTCTGACCGGCCCGCCGCACGCCCTGGCCCGCCGCCGTGGAGTCACCGAGGACACCGAGGAGCAGGGGGTCCTCCCGGCCGAAGGCGAGCCCGTAGAGGCCGTCGCCCCGGGGCGGCAGCGGCGCGGTGCCCCCGCCCACCGAACGCTTCGCGAGCTGGACCTCCGCCAGCACCAGCCCCACGGTCGCGACCCCGACCAGTCCGAGGGACCCGCCGCCGTAGGCCGCGCCCGCCGCGATGCGCCGCGCCACTCTCGCTCTGGACATCGTCCGGCCTCCTCTCGTCATGAAGCTTCCTGCCCCGTGGTAGCAGACGCCCAATCCCGTACCGGTAACCGCATACTCTGTCCGCATTCACTACGGAGACCCCGGAGAGACACCGTGCGCATCCATGACTCGATGATCAGTCTGGTCGGAAACACCCCCTTGGTGAGGCTCAACAGCGTCACCGAGGGCATTCAGGCGACCGTGCTCGCCAAGGTCGAGTACTTCAACCCCGGCGGCTCGGTCAAGGACCGCATCGCGCTGCGGATGATCGAGGCCGCCGAGGAGAGCGGCGCGCTCGTCCCGGGCGGCACGATCGTGGAGCCGACCAGTGGCAACACCGGTGTGGGGCTGGCGATGGTGGCCCAGCGCAAGGGATACAAGTGCGTCTTCGTCTGCCCGGACAAGGTCTCCACCGACAAGATCAACGTGCTGCGGGCCTACGGGGCCGAGGTCGTGGTCTGCCCGACCGCCGTGGACCCCGAGCACCCCGACTCGTACTACAACGTCTCCGACCGGCTGGTCCGGGAGATCCCGAACGCCTGGAAGCCGGACCAGTACTCCAACCCGAACAACCCGCGTTCGCACTACGAGACCACCGGTCCCGAACTCTGGGAGCAGACCGAGGGGAAGATCACCCATTTCGTCGCGGGTGTGGGGACCGGCGGGACGATCTCCGGCACCGGCCGCTACCTCAAGGAGGCCAGCGGCGGCCAGGTCAGGATCGTCGGCGCCGACCCGGAGGGCTCCGTATACAGCGGTGGCTCCGGCCGCCCCTACCTCGTCGAGGGCGTCGGTGAGGACTTCTGGCCCACCGCCTACGACCCGGATGTCACCGACGAGATCGTCGCCGTCTCCGACAAGGACTCGTTCCAGATGACCCGGCGCCTCGCCCGCGAGGAGGGCCTCCTCGTCGGCGGCTCCTGCGGGATGGCGGTCGTCGCCGCGCTGCGGGTGGCCGAGCGGCTCGGCCCGGACGATGTCGTGGTCGTGCTCCTCCCGGACAGCGGCCGGGGCTATCTCTCCAAGATCTTCAACGATGAGTGGATGGCCGACTACGGCTTCCTGGAGGAGGCCGGTCCGTCCGCCTCCGTCGGGGACGTGCTGCGCCACAAGGAGGGCGGCGCGATCCCCAGCCTGGTGCATATGCACCCGGAGGAGACGGTCGGCGAGGCGATCGAGGTGCTCCGCGAGTACGGCGTCTCCCAGATGCCCATCGTCAAGCCCGGCGCCGGTCACCCGGACGTGATGGCCGCCGAGGTCATCGGCTCCGTGGTCGAACGGGAGCTGCTGGGAGCCCTCTACACCCAGCGGGCCGCGCTGAACGATCCGCTGGAGAAGCATATGAGCGCCCCCCTGCCGCAGGTCGGCTCCGGAGAGCCCGTCGCCGATCTGATGGCGGTCCTCGGTGAGTCCAGCGCGGCCGACGCGGCGATCGTGCTGGTGGAGGGCAAGCCGACGGGCGTGGTCAGCCGTCAGGACCTGCTGGCGTTCCTGGCGGGCGCGGGCAAGGAGAAGTAGATCCGTCGGACAGGCCCTGACGGCGGGGCCGTTCCGGTCCCGCCGTGCGCGGGTGTTCACGCGGGCGCAGCACCCGCTTAACACGGCTGGGGCACAGTAGGGGGTGTCGGCGGGGTTCCCCGCCGACGCCACGGTCGGCGTCTTGGCAACCGGAGCGGCTCCCGGGCCTGCGGCGCCTCCAGGACGCGGCACACCGGCCCTGACCCGGGACCGTGTCCCGCGCGGGGACCGCTGTCGTCCCGACTCCCGGCAGGCGGCCGGGGGTGCGGCGGTCCCCGCGTCAGCCGTCTCCCCCGGTCCCGGCCGTCCCAGCCGGGTTGCGTAGGTGCTTCCGTTCGCGTGCTGTCCGGACGGTCCGGCGCGGGGTCCGGCGCGGCGCGCGCCGTGGCCGGATCGTGTACGAAGCCGATGGCCGTGCGCGAAGCCCGTGCCGTGGGGACGACGACGCCGTCCGCGCATCGCGGTGCCCGCCGTACGCGTACGTGTACGGGAGGGCCGGGCGCGTCCTGATGTGCGGGTCGGCCGTCCACGGGTGTGAACGGGCCCCCCGCTCCGGCCCCGGCCTATCCCGCGGGGCGGGTCCGCGTCAGCGGTCCCACTCCGCGGCGGGCTCCGCGCGGTCACCGCGGCGGAAGCCGCCCACGGCGTGGACCACGTTCACCGCCACGATGCCGACCCAGGTCGCGACCAGCCCCCCGAACCCCGCGTTGACCCCGCCGATCGCGGAGAGCGGCACGGCCAGGATCAGCGAGATGATCCCGAAGCCGAAGCGCTCGCCGAAGGTGGGCGCCGACCGGTCGGGCGCCGGGCGGGCGCCACGCGCCACCACCATCTGCTGTTCCGCCAGCTGACGGCGGACCTGGCGGTCGACCGTACCGTCGACGCGCTGCTCCACCTTGTCCAGAAAGGACTCGACCAACGCGGACTCGTACTCCTCCCCCAGATCACGCCGGGCGTGGAGGGTGGCGTCGAGTTCTTTCCTCAGCTCAGAGTCACGGGCTGTCATACCCCCGCACGCTACGGGGCGGCCGGGGCCACGTCAGTGGGGGTAGCCCCCCTGTTGGCGCGGGGCGCGGCTCGCGCCAACAGGGGGCCTAGCCCAGACCGTGCCGCGCCGCCCAGGCGCGTGCCACGTCCTCGGGGTCGTCCTTGTCCTTGTCCGCCTTCCGGTTGAGTTCGGTGAGCTGCTCGGTCGTCAGGACCGCGCCGAGCCGGGCCAGCGCCCGGCGGACCCGGGAGTCGGCCACCCGGTCCGCGATCAGCGGCACGACCCGCTGGCCGGGGATCAGGTTCCTCGGGTCGGCCAGGACCACCCAGCCCTCGGCCGTGATGTCGCTGTCGGTGCTGAAGAGGTTGGCGACGTCGACATCCCCCTTCCGCAGCGCGCCCTTGACCAGCGGCCCCGAGGAGTCCAGCGAGGCGAAGCGGCGGAACTCCGCCCCGTACACCTCCTTGAGTCCGATGACGCCGACGACCCGCTTCCTGACCTCCGGCGCCGCGCCGAGCACCAGCTCGCCGTTGTGGCGGGCGAGGTCATCCAGGCCGCGCAGGCCGTACTTCTCGGCGGTCTCCCGGGTGACGGCGAAGACGTCGGCGTTCTCCGCCATCCCGTACGGAAGGACCTGGAGGCCCGGTGGGAGGGCGATGGCCAGCGCGTTCTGTATCGCGCCCGCCTCGGTGGCGGTGGCCTTCTGGTCGAGGTAGTGCAGCAGCGCGCCCTGGTACTCGGGGAGCAGATCGAGGTCCCCGCCCGTCATCGCGGGGATGAGGATCTCGCGGGTGCCGATGTTGGGGCGGACGGTGGTCTTCACCCCGGCGGCCCCCAGCACGGTGGCGTAGAGATGGCCGAGGATCTGGTTCTCGGTGAAGTTGGCGGTGCCGATGGTGATCCCGCCGCGGCTGGAACCGCCGCCGGACAGGCCGCCGTCGCTCCCGTCCAGCGAGGTGATGCCGCCGGAGCAGGCGGCGAGCGCGGGCAGGGACGCGGCGGCGGACAACCCGCCGAGGAGGGTGCGTCGGTTCATCTCCGGTCCTCAGGTCGGTGGGGTCGGGGTTCCGTGGGGGCCGGTGTCGTCCCCTGGGGCCGCTCGGGTACGGGGCGGGCCGCTCCCGGTCCCGGCCCCGACCAGCGCCGCCAGAGCGCGAACAGACCGGCCAGGACCAGGTCCAGGGCGACCGCGACCGCCGCGACCAGCGCCGCGCCGCCGAGGACCTGGACGAGATCGCGCTGGGCCAGACCGTCGAAGACATAACGGCCCAGGCCGCCGAAACTGACGTACGCGGCGATCGTCGCCGTCGCCACGACCTGGATCAGCGCCAGCCGCAGCCCCGTCACGATCAGCGGCATCGCCAGCGGCAGCTCCACCCGCAGCAGCACCTGGTGGGCGCGCATGCCCTGGCCCCGGGCGGCGTCGCGGACCTCGGGGTCGACGGCGGCCATCCCCGCGTACGTATTGGTGACGATCGACGGGACGGCGAGGGCCACCAGGGCCACATAGACCGGTGTCATCGACAGCCCGCTGGCCAGGAAGACCAGGACGACCAGCCCCACCGTCGGCAGCGCGCGCCCGAACGAGGACAGGTTGATCGCCAGGAACGCGCCGCGTCCCGTGTGCCCGATCAGCAGCCCCACCGGCAGCGCGATCACGGTGGCGACGAGGGTGGCGAGGAGCGCGTACCGCAGATGCTCGCCGAGCCGGGTGGCGATGCCCTCGGGGCCCGACCACTGCTCGGCGCTGGTGAGCCAGGCGCCGAGGTCGGTGAGGAGTTCATACACGGGGGGTCCGCTCCCTTCGCGGGGAGAACCGGGGCCGCCGGGTTCGCTGGACGTTCCAGGGGCTGAGCAGCCGCTGCACCCCGACCAGCGCCGCGTCCGCGACCAGCGCCAGGAGGAGGGTGAGCACCACCCCGGCGATCACGGGGGTGGGGAAGTTCCGCTGGAAACCGTCGGTGAAGAGCTGCCCCAGACCGCCGTCACCGATGTACGTGGCGACGCTGACCAGCGAGATCGACATCACCGTGGCGATCCGCACCCCCGCCATCACCACGGGCAGCGCGAGCGGGAGTTCGACGGTGAGGAGGGTACGCAGGGGACGGCTGCCCATCGCGGTCGCTGCCTCCTTCACCCGGGCGGGGACGGCGTCGAGCCCCTCCACCGTGTTCCGCACCAGCACCACCAGGGTGTAGACGGTCAGACCGATGACGGTGGTGGTGCGGGTGAGCCCGGAGACCGGCAGCAGCAGGATGAAGATCGCGATGGAGGGGATGGTGAACAGCACGTTCGCCAGCCCCAGCAGCGGACCGCGCAACGGCCGCACCCGGTGGGCCAGGACGGCCAGCGGAAGGGCGATCACCAGACCGAGGAGGACGGCGGAGAGGGCGGCCTGGAGATGGTCCAGGGCGAGGGAGGCGAGATCCGCCCGGTGGTCGGCGAGCCAGGACCAGTCGATCGTCATGGGGTGGTCCCGGGTGGGCCGGACGCGGGCGCGGCGGGTGGCGGCGCGGCTCCGGCCCCGGGGGCGGGGTCGGCGCCGGACGTGGCTCCGGAGGCGGTTCCGGGCGCGGGGGCGGCGGGCGCGGTGCGCGCCGCGAGATGGGCCGAGCCCGCGCGTTCGTGGACGGCCTCCCGGGTGGTGACCCCCGTCAGCGCCCCGCCGGAGTCGACCCGGGCGACCAGACCGGTGGGCGAGGCCAGCGACTCGTCCAGCGCGGCGAGGAGGGAGTCCGTGTCGCGCAGGGGCCGCAGCGGGAGCGGGACCGTGCCCGGCGCGAGAGTGTCGCGCCAGCCCAGCGGGCGGCCCGCGCCGTCCAGGACCAGCTCCCAGCGGCCACCGGCCGGGGCCGGACGCTGTGGCAGATCCGCGACCGGGGAGAGCGAGAGCAGCTTGAGCCCGCGCTCGGCCCCCAGGAAACCCGCCACGAAGTCGTCGGCGGGCCGCGCCAGCAGCTCCGCCGGAGGCGCGCACTGCACAAGCCGCCCGCCGGTCCTGAAGACGGCGATCAGATCGCCGAGGCGCACCGCCTCGTCGATGTCGTGCGTGACGAAGACGATCGTCTTGCCCAGCTCCCGCTGGAGTCTCAGCAACTCGTCCTGGAGCTGCGCCCGTACGAGGGGATCCACCGCCCCGAACGGCTCGTCCATCAACAGCACGGGCGGATCGGCGGCGAGCGCCCGCGCCACCCCGACGCGCTGCTGCTGACCGCCCGAGAGCTGGTGCGGATACCGCCGCGCGGTCTCGGCCGCAAGCCCCACCACGTCGAGCAGCTCCGCAGCCCGGGCCCGCGCCCTGCGGCGGCCCCAGCCCAGCAGCAGCGGCACGGTGGCGATGTTGTCCGCGACCGTGCGGTGCGGGAAGAGCCCCGACTGCTGGATGACATAGCCGATGCCGCGCCGCAGCAGCGCGGGGTCCTGTCGCCGCACGTCCTTGCCGCCGACCCGGATGGTCCCCGACGTCGGCTCGACCATCCGGTTGACCATCCGCAGCGTGGTGGTCTTGCCGCAGCCCGAGGAGCCGACGAGGACGGTGACGGCGGACTCGGGGAGGTGGAGGGTGAGGTCATGGACGGCGGTGGTGCCGTTGGGGAAGCGTTTGTGCACCGTATGGAAGTCGATCATCGTGATCCCTTGCCCGGTTGCATATGGGCATGCAGAGTTCTGGGTGCGTGAATAGCTTGTCAATAGCGTGTTGCCGGGCGGGGCCGAATGCGGGTGGCGCGCGCGCCCTGCGTGAGCTCGCTGGGTGCGACCTGCCTGCGGCGCGGGCCCACACGGTGGCCGGGCGCCCACCCTCCCCCAGGCCCGCGCCTGGGCGTGCCCCCATCGCCCTTGGCGGAACCGATGCCCACAACGGGGGGAGTTCCGTGCCTACGACGGGGGGGACCCCGTGCCGACAAGGGGGGTACCTCGGTGGAGCCCGCTTGCCGGGCAGAGGGAGGAAGAGATGGGGAGAGGGATGAGGGTGGACGGGAAGGGGATGGGGGTGGGGGATGTCGTGGGGCTGGCGCACGCGCGAGTGAGACCCGTGGCCGACCCCGCCGCCCTGGCGCGCGCCACCACCGCCTGGCACACCGCCCGCCAACTCGCCCTCTCCGGCCGTGTCTACGGCCGGAGCACCGGCGTCGGCGCCAATCGCGACCACCATGTCCCCGCCGACGACGATGACGCCGCCACCCGTCACGGTCTGCGGCTGCTGCGTTCCCACGCCGGGGCCGTCGGCGCCGAGCTGCCCGCGTGTGAGGTGCGGGCGATGCTCGCCGTGCGGCTCAATCAGCTTCTCGCGGGCGGCGCCGGACTGCGGCCCTCGGTGATCACCGCGCTCTGCGCCGCGCTGGAGTCCGGCGCCCATCCGGTGGTGCATGAGTTCGGCTCGGTCGGCACGGGCGATATCGCGGCGCTCGCCCAGCTCGGTCTCGCGCTCGCCGGGGAGCACCCCTGGCGCGGCGCGGCCCCGGCGCCCCAGCCGCTGGACAACAACGACGCCCTCGCCCTGATCAGCTCCAACGCCCTCAGCTGCGGTCAGGCCGCGCTCGCGGTCACCGGGCTGCGGACGCTCGTGCGCGCCGCCGAGCTGGTCGCCGCGCTGTCGCTGCTGGCCGTGGACGGTTCGTACGAGGCGTACGCGGAACCGGTGCACGCCGCCCGTCCCCATCCCGGCAGCTATGCCGTCGCGCACCGGATGCGCCGGATCCTGGGCGCGCCGGACCGCCCGACTCCGCCGCTGGGCCGGATCCAGGATCCGTACGGGTTCCGCTGTCTGCCGCAGATCCACGGTCCCGCCCATGACGCCGCCGACGCCCTGGAGCGGACCCTGACCGTCGAGCTGAACGCGGCGGCCGAGAACCCGCTGATCCATCCGGGTGACCGCGCCGCCTACCACCACGGTGGGTTCTATCTGGCCCAGCTCGCCCTCGATCTGGACCATCTGCGGCTCGCGCTGACCCAGACCGCCCGGCTCTCCACCTCCCGGCTCGCCGCCCTCAACGAGCCCGCCTACACCCGGCTGCGCCCCTTTCTCGCCGACGCCGAGCCCGCCAGCTCGGGGGTGATGATCCTGGAGTACGCGGCGGGTGCGGCCCTCGGCGATGTGCGGGCCTTCTCCGCCCCCGCCTCCCTCGGTCACGCGGTCCTCTCCCGCGGGGTCGAGGAGCAGGCCAGTTTCGCCTCTCTCGCGGCCCGGCAGACGCTTCGGGTGGTGGAGCCGTTCCGGCTGGTCATCGGCTGTGAACTGGTCGCCGCGACCCGGGCGCTGCGGCTGCGCGACCTTCATCCGGACCCCGGGCTTCCGGTCGGACGCGCGTTCGCGCTGGCGGCCGCACTCCTGGACGATGACGCGTCCGACCGTCCGCTGACCGATGATGTGACGGCGGCGGTGTCGCTGCTGGAGCCCTTCGCGGCGCTGGCGGAGGCCCGCACCTGATCCGGCGGTACGGGAACCCCGCCCCGGGACCCCCGCGCGACCCGCGAGGGTCCATGCCCCGGGGTGGCCCCACGGCTGCCGCGCCGGGGCCGGACACGCCTCCGTCTCCGTACCGCCGACGGGCCGTCCCCGCCGCCCCTCGCACGACCGACCGACCCGACAGAGGGGAAGGCATGAGCGACAGCCCTGCCGCACGACTCCAGCAGCTCTTCGAAGGGCACCGCCTCACCCCCACCCAGCGGCGGATCGCGCACAGCATGGTGCGCCGGGCGGCCGACGCGCCGTTCCTGTCCAGTGTGGAGCTGGCCGAGGCCGCCGGGGTCAGCCAGCCGTCCGTGACCCGTTTCGCCGTGGCGCTCGGCTTCGACGGCTATCCCGCGCTCCGCCGCCATCTGCGCCAGCTCGCGCCCGTCCGCGGTGGCGCGCCCGAGGCCCTGCCCAACGAGTACCAGCAGGCCGTCCGCGCCGAGATCGAGAACCTGCGCCAGCTCGCCGACCTCCTCGCCGACCCGGCGCCCGTCGTCCAGGCGGGCGCCCTGCTCGCCGCCTCCCGGCCGCTGCCGGTGCTCGGGCTGCGCGCCGCCGCCGCGCAGGCCCGGGGTTTCGCCTACTTCGCCGCCAAGGTCCATCCCGATGTCCGCCTCCTCGACGAGGGCGGCAGCCTGCTGCTGGACCGGATCGACGCGGCCCGCGACGCGGGCGCCACCGCGCTGCTGTGCTTCGCGCTGCCGCGCCACCCCAAGGAGGTCGTCACCGCCCTCGCCCATGCCCGGGAACGCGGTCTGACCGTGGTCACCGTCGCCGACTCCGCCTTCGCCCCCGTCGCGCCCCACTGCGACCTCCTGATCCCGGGCGCCGTCGGCACCGGGCTCTCGTTCGACACCGCCTGCGGCCCGATGCTGCTGGGCCGGGTGCTGCTGGAGGCCATGTGCGACGAACTCCCCGGCGCCCAGGCCCGGCTGGAGGAGTTCGACGCCCGCGCGGCCGCGCGCGGCCTCTTCGCGGAGTGAGCCACTCAGGTGACCCTTCCCCGCTCTCTCAGATGCCGCTCAGAAAGCGGCGCTAACGTCCGGTCGGGCGGGGCAGCGGTGGAATCCGGGTGAGCCGGTCCGGCCGGGGCCCGGACGTGGTTGAGCAGTGAGGAGTACGAAGTGGGGCGCGCGTCGCAGTCACTGGCGAGGGTCGCGGTGGTGGTACGGGCGGGGGCGGCCCCCCTGTGGTGGCTCGGCCTCCTGGCGGCCGGGACCGGAACCCTCCTCCCCGGGCTCACCGGCCGCCGTATCGGCGTCCTCACGGGCGCGGCCCTCGCCCTGATCGTGGGCACGGTCACCGCCCTGGCCCGCTGGCGGCGCTACCGGGGCCGCGCCACCGCCGCCACCCGGGCGGCCCGGGGCGATGTCCTCCAGGACCGCCGGGTCACCCTCCGGCTCTGGCGCCGCGCCCACCGCTGGTGGTTCGCGGCCGCCTTCCTGGCCGCCGTCGCCTCCTCCTTCGTCCTCCCGGCCGCGGGCGGACTGGTGGTGGCGGGTGTCGGCGCGGGCCTGTGGGCGAAGGCGGTCCGGCTCGGACAGTGGGAGCGCGACCAGGACCGGTTGCTGTGGGTCCGCGCCGACGCGGCCCAGGGCGGACGTACGCTGCGGACCGCCGCCTTCTGGTGCACCGGGGTGGCGGCGGGCGACGCCGAGCCGGGTGGGTCGCGCCGTCGTCAGGCCGTCCGCTGAGCCCTGTTCAGAAGGACCTTCCGCGTGGCGGGGTGGCCCACCCCGGGGCCACGGGCGCCGACCGGGGGCATATGGCGAGGGTGTAGCGGTCGGGCCCGTCCGGGATGATGACGGAGACGGGCACGCCCTGGTCGAGCCGGGCCCAGGCGGCCCTGCGCTCGGCCGGGTCGCGGCCCCAGCCCCGTATCTCGGTGGGCGCGTCGGGCACGGGTATCCGGTCCAGCCGTATGGCCGGGGTGACCCAGCCGCAGACGGCCGGGTCGGGATCGAGCAGATCGGCCACCCGGCGGGCGTGGTGCTGGAGCCAGTCCAGGGCGGTCTCCCGGGACGCGGTGGTGAGGGTCGCGAGGACGTACGGGACGATCGCGCCGCTGCCGTAGACCGGCCCCTCCGCGATCACATAGCAGAGGTAGCCGAGGGCGTGCCCGCTCACGAGGTGTTCCCGTCGAGCGGCTCATCGCGGTACCGGGGTCCCTCCCAGCACTGGGACTCGCCCCAGTACGGGGAGTCCTCCCAGTACCGTCCGTCCTCCGGGTACGGGTTCCCGTACCGCGCCTCCTCCGCGTAGGGCGAGCCCGCCCAGTACCGCGCCTCCTCCCAGTAGCGGGGGCCCTCGCCGCACCGGGCCGCCGCCTCGTAGCCGTACCCGGCGGTGTCGTATCCGGACCCGTACGTGTACCCGTCCGGGTATCCGGACCCGGTGTCGTCGTCGCCGTACGGGTCGGGTTCCCCGGAGCCGGGGAGGTCCCCCGGGTGGGGGTCCTCCGGGGAGCGGCCGAAGCCGGCGTCCCCGGGGCCGGGACCGTCCGGGTCCCGGCCGGACCGGGTGTACAGCTCCTCGTAGACCTGGAACTGGCGCGTCTCCTCGGCGAGGTTGCGGCGCCACTCCTCGGCGTACTCGGCGTAGGACGCGTTCTCGGCCCTCGCCGCGTGCTGTGGGTACGCCGCGTGCTCCGTGTGCTCGGCGTGTCGCACCCGCATCAGGCTCAGTCCGAGACCGAGCCGCTTCTCGGCGTCGCCCAGCGCGATGGCGATCCACCGCCACAGCCGCCTCATGACGGCGGCCTCCGCCGCCTCAGCGCGCACACCCGACCCGGCGCGTCCGCTGTCCGGACGCCGGTGCGCCGGGTCGTGCGTCCATGGCGGCGCGGTGCCACCGGAACCTTTCTCCGGCCGAGCGGGGCGGCTGGTCCACCCGCCGTCCCGGGGCCGGTGGCGGAGGTGTCCGCCCCGGTCCCTGGTGTGGCGCGGGCGCATCGGGCCCTGGGGGGCCCACCGGACGTCGGATCCTTGCCGTGATGGTTCACAACAACTCGCTTCCGTCGTGCGTCGGCCCCCGTGGGGTACCGGACCGGCGAGAGTGATCCGCCGGTCCCGGGGCCTGCCAGCAGCCTGCCGAAACGGAACGGCTCCGGTGTTCCCCAGTCGGGAACACCGAAGCCGTTACTCGGATATGCGGATAAATATCATTCTTATCTACCGCTCACGTCCCGGCGCCCGTCCGGGCATCCGCCCCGGCGCCCCTCCCCGCTCCCGGACTCCTCCCGCGGCGCTCCCCGCGGCTCGCGGCCCGGTGGCACACGGCCTGGCCGCTCACATCCCCACCCACATGGCCAGGGAGGCCAGCCCGGTGGGCGCGCGACGCTGCCGTCGCACCAGGACGCTGATCGTCTCCCGCATCAGCGGGTGGTAGCGGGCCTGCTGGGGAGCGACCACCCGGGCCCGGTGGAGATGGTGCTCGGCCGACTCCGCCTTGCCCATCTGGGCGCAGGCCCGGGCCAGCTCTATGTGGTAGCGGCCGACCCGCATCCGGGGATGGCTGACCGGGAACCGCAGCTGCCGGGCCGACTGCATGGCCTCGCCGAGCCGTCCCAGTTCCACCAGCGTGGTCACGTCGAAATGGGCCACGTTCGTCATGCCGAAACTCGCCCAGTACACATGCGGCACGTCCCGGCCGACGCGCTGCGCCGCCTCCCGGGCCAGCTCCATGCTCCCGGCCACCGCGTCCGCGTCCCGCGCCTGCGCCGAGGCGATGGCCGCCGCGAGGTGCAGGCTCCCGCCGACCGCCAGCGCGGGCATCGCCCCGTGCGCGTCGGCCTGTTCGATCAGCCGGTGTCCGCGCTCCAGCACCCGCAGCGCCATCCGGTGGTCGCCCCGGCGCAGCAGCATGGCGCTGCGGTGGCGGTAGCGCAGCGCCAGCAGCAGGGGGTCCTGGGCCTGTTCGGCCGTCCAGCCCATGCGCTCCAGCGCGATCGAGGCGAGCTGGTGGTAGCCCAGCCGGTAGGCGAACTCGTAGGCGACCCAGTAGCACCAGCTCAGACATTCGGCGGCCCGGATCCGTACCGGCCCGGGCGGAAGGGTGCTGATCGCGGTCGTCAGCTCCCCGAGCAGCGCGGGGAGCCGTTCGCCGACCCCCCGGTACTCGGTGGCGCAGGTGCGGGCGCACAGCGTGCTGACCTCCGCCGCGATCAGTCCGATCTCCCGGGGTCTGATCGCCGGTTCGGGGCCCATGTCGTAGAGGTCGAGCGCGTCGGAGAGCGGCGAGATCAGCCGGTCCAGATGGTCCTGGCGCATCTCCGAGACATACGGCTGGCCGTTCAGCGCCGCTATGTCGACTTCGAGGACGCGGGCGACCGCCGCGACGATCGTGGGGGTGGCGGGGGAGAGGCCCGCTTCCACCTTGGCGATGGTCCCGCGGGAGAGGAAGGCGCGTTGCGCGAGACCGGACTGGGTGAGTTGGCGCAACTTCCGGAAGTCGGCGATCCGTGCGCCGATGTGATCGTCAGAGGAATGCGGCATAGTGCCTCCGATCGTCGGCTGAACACCGGCACGGTACTAAGGGCTTACGAACGCGGCTGCCCTCGTGCTCGCGTGCGCCCGCGCGGCTGTCGAGCGCCGTCCCGGCTCCGCTGTGGACGCCCCGCGCGACGGGGACGAATCGAACGAAATCCCGTCCGGTCTGATGGATCCGCACGGGTGGACCGGCTGGCAGCGGCGCTCCGGTCCTGGCCGGACGGCCGTGGGAGGGGGGCGCGGACGCTGGGTGTGCGGGGCGCACGCTCGCGCGGGGAACGCGAGGTGAACGCGCTCCACTTGGGGCGGAAGTGCTCTAGAACTGATGATATGGGGGGTTTGGTGAGCGATGGGGGGCTATCGGGAGCGGGGTCATGCTCTGCTGGCCCTGGTTCTCCCCTCGCGCATGAGAACGACCAGGAGTGCGGGGGAGGCGAGAGAGAGGAGAACGGGAGTGCACCCCATCGGACGCGCCAGGGTCTGGCTCACCGCCGCCGCCACCGTCGCCACGCTGATCGTCGCACCGGGCCTCACCGCCACGGCCGCCGGCGCCGGATCCCCGGGGCCGGACGCCCGGCGTCTCGCCCCGCCGTATCTGAATATCCATCAGTGCGTGTACTACTCGGCGTCGGCCACCAACCACTTCACCACCTACACACCGAGCAGAGACGGCCGCTTCCTCGCCGGAACGAACGCCTCCGCCACCCCGGACCGCGCCCCCCGCTGCGGCGCCGGTGACGGCAACTACACCCTGGTGCCGCTGCTGTCGGCCGCCAGGCCGCTGGACGTGCGGACCGGCCGCTATCTGAACGTGCACCAGTGCACGTACTTCTCGCCGAGCGCGGTCAACTACTTCAGCACCGTCGTGCCGAGCGGCGACGGCCGCTTCCTCGCGGGCACCAACATCGCCACCACCCCCGACGCGGGCGCGCGGTGCGGCGCCGGTGACGGCAACTACCGCCTGGTGCCCGCGATGACCGGCATCAGGACGCTGGACCTGACGACCGGGCGGTACGTCAACCTCCACCAGTGCGTCTACTTCTCCACCCCGAACACGGACCACTTCTCGACGGTGATCGGCCCCGGCGGCGGCCCCTACACCGCGGGAACGAACGTCTCCGCCACGGCGGACACCGCGCCCACCTGCGGTATCGGCTCCGGACCCGCGGGCTATGTGCCGGTACCGATCCTGTCGGGGGTCAGCGCGCTGTCGCTCGCCTAGGCCCGGTCCGGGCCGCCACCGGGCCCGTGATCACCGGACGCGGACGGGACCACCGGGGCCCGCGCCGACGAGGTGAGTGCGCCCGCTCACTCTCCCCGTACCCGCAGCACCACCTTGTTCAGCACCCACAGCCCGACCCCGATCGCCACCAGCACCCCGGCCCGGATGTAGACCTCCGCGTCCCGGTCCGCCAGCGGGCTCGCCAGCACCAGGGCGGTGATCGCGCCCAGCACCGGCAGGGCGGTCGGGGTACGGAAGTGGGTGTGCGCGACCCGGTCCCGGCGCAGCACCAGCACCGTGATGTTGACGACCGCGAACACACAGAGCAGCAGGAAGGCCGTGGTGTCGCCGAGGCCCTCGATCTCGCCCGTCGAGACCAGGCCCACCGCCAGCAGGGAGACGAAGACGATGCCGACGACCGGGGTGCGGCGCGCGGGCAGGACCCGGCCCATCGCCTTCGGCAGGATGCGTTCATTGGCCATCCCGTAGCAGAGCCGCGAGGCCATCATGATGTTGATCAGGGCCGTGTTGGCGAGGGCGAAGAGCGCGATCAGTGCGAAGAGTCTGGGCGGGAAGTCCACCCCGCCCGCCTTCACCACCTCCAGCAGCGGTCCGCTCGACCCCTCCAGGGTGCGGTGGTCCACCAGCAGGGAGGAGGTGAGGGCGACCAGGACGTAGATGGTGCCGGTGACGGCGACCCCGAGGAAGATCGCCCGGGGGAAGGTGCGGACCGGGTCCTTGGTCTCCTCCGCCATATTGACCGAGTCCTCGAAGCCGACGAAGGCGAAGAAGCCGAGGGCCGTCGCCCCGAGCACGCTGGTCAGCAGCGCGTAACCGCTGCCCGACGCCTCGAACTCCAGCAGCCGTGACGGCTCCCCGTCCCCGGAGAGCACGGCCCACGCCCCGATGCCCAGGATGATCGCGAGTCCGGTCAGCTCCACCACCGTGAGCACCACGTTGGCCTTCACCGACTCCGACACCCCGCGCAGATTGAGGGCGGCGAGCAGCAGCAGGAAGGCGATGGCGACGGCGGTCGCGGGTACCGCGTCGGTGAACTCCCGGAAGTAGTCCCCGCTGAAGGCCCGCGCGGCGGCGCTGGCCGACGACAGGCCCGAGCACATCACCATGAACGCGACGATGAAGGTCAGGAACGGGACCCTGAACGCCTTCTGGGTGTAGAGGGCGGCCCCGGCCGCCTTGGGGTACTTCCCCACCAGCTCCACATAGGACGCCGCCGTCAGCAGCGCCACCACGAACCCGATCACGAACGGCACCCACAGCGCGCCGCCGACCCTTCCGGCGACCTTGCCGGTGGTGGCGTAGATGCCGGTGCCGAGGATGTCCCCGATCACGAAGAGGATCAGCAGCCTGGGACCGATGGCCCGCTTCAGCGGACCGTCGGCGCCGGGTGCGGCCGGTTCCCGCGGTCTGTCCTTGGCGCTCGTCATGGTGGTGTTCGTCCTCCCCCGACGGTTCCCGTGTGTGGTGTGGGGGGAGGACTGCCCGGCCGTGTGCCGCTGATACCACGGGAGATGGGCGGATCATGTGCCCGTGTCCACAACTCGCCGGTACGGATGTGCCGGTGGTGTGCCCGGTTCGCCCGCGCCGAACGGTTCGTGCGGGCCGAACGGTTCGTGCGCGCTGGATGGCGCGTACGGGCTGGATGGCGCGTACGGGGCGAACGGTTCGTACGGGCCCGGCGGTGGTGCGCCGACCCCGTGGGGGCCCGTCCGACTCCGTACGAACCGCCGCGCGCGTTACAGCAGCGCGTCCGCGCGGGCGCCGCCCGACTCCGTCACGATCTCCTCGACCGACTGCGCCGGGCGGACCAGGGTGAAGCGGGCCGGGTCCGCGCCGAAGCCGTGGATCGCCGGGCGGGGCAGGCTGTTGTAGCCGAAGTGGTTGGCGAAGAAGTACGCGCCGGTGTCCAGGGCGGTGACCACATCGCCCGCCGCCACCCGGGGCAGGGGCCGGGACTCGGCCAGCAGATCGCCCGCGAAGCAGGCGGGACCGGCGATGTCCTGGACCACCGGCCGGCCGGTTCTGGGGCGTCCGTGGCCGTCGTAGACCTCGATCCGCAGCGGCCAGGAGGCGGGGTCGTAGACGGTACGGGTGGCGACCTGGACGCCCGCGTGGGTGACGGCGATCGGGCGGCCCCCGGATTCCTTGGTGTACTCCACCCGGGCCAGCAGGATCCCGTGTTTGGCGACCAGGGCCCGGCCGAACTCGGTGACCAGGCCGTATCCGCCGTCGAACAGACCGGGCACCCGCTCCTTCAGCAGGGCGGCGTAGTCGGCGAAGGCGGGGGTGTGCGCGTCGGAGGCGAAGTTCACCGGCAGCCCGCCGCCGATGTCGAGGGTGTCGACCTGCCGCCGTCCGGCCGCCGCGTTGATCTCCTCGGCGAGGCGGTGGACCTCGGCGACGCCCTCGGCCATCCGCTCCAGCGGTATCCCCTGGGAGCCGCTGTGGACATGGATCCGGGTCAGCCAGGGCCGGTCGAGATAGGCGCGCACCACCCGCCGCCAGGCGCCCTCGTCCCGCAGCGCGACACCGAACTTCGAGGTGGCGGTCGCCGTCGACAGCGCCCCGATCGCCCCGCCGCCGACCTGCGGATTGACTCGCAGGCCCAGCGGGGCGGAGGTGCCCTCGCGGGCGAGGGCGTCGATGCGGGCGAGTTCCTGCGGGTTGTCGGCGTTGACGGCGATGCCCAGCGCCAGCGCCTCCCGCAGCTCGCCGGGCGTCTTGGCGGGCGAGTCGAGGACCGTGCGTCCGGGGGGTACCCCGGCGGCTCTCGCCAGGGCCAGTTCGCCGGGGCTGGCGACCTCGGCACCGATCCCCTCGGCGTTCAGGAGCGCGAGTACGGGGACGAGCGGCGCGGCCTTCACCGCGAACGCGTGCAGCACGGGCGCGTCGGTCACGGCGGCGAAGGCGTCCCGCAGGGCGGCGGCCGACGCCCTGATCCCGGCCGCGTCGAGCAGTGCGGCCACCGGCCTGTCCTCGCTCAGCAGCCCCTGCTCGACGGCGGCGCGAACGGCTTGATTTCGACGGTCGACAGTCATGGCGCCAGCCAATCATCCGGGGTGCGGGCGGCGCAGCCATTGACTAGGAGTATTCATCGCACCAGGATGTGAATAAATTCCTCTGTGGATCCGCCCCTCCCGTGCCGCGTGTCGCACACGCCGCGCGTGCCGTACCCGTCTTAGGTGGCGCGTACGCACCGCCGACGGGCGGATCCCCCACCCCGCGAGGAGGCCCCCGCCATGTCAGGACCCCGCCCCGTCCGGGCACCGCGCGGCAGTCGGCTGAGCGCCCTGGGATGGCAGCAGGAGGCCGCCCTGCGCATGCTCCAGAACAACCTCGACCCCGAGGTCGCCGAACACCCCGACGAACTGGTCGTCTACGGCGGCACCGGCAAGGCCGCCCGCGACTGGCGCTCCTTCGACGCCATGGTCCGCACCCTGCGCACCCTCAAGCAGGACGAGACCATGCTGGTCCAGTCCGGCCGCCCGGTCGGCGTCCTGACCACCCATGAGTGGGCGCCGCGTGTCCTCATCGCCAACTCCAACCTCGTCGGCGACTGGGCCAGCTGGGAGGAGTTCCGCCGCCTGGAGGCGCTCGGACTGACCATGTACGGGCAGATGACGGCCGGTTCCTGGATCTACATCGGCACCCAGGGCATCCTCCAGGGCACCTACGAGACCTTCGCCGCCGTCGCCGCCCAACGCTTCGGCGGCTCCCTGGCCGGAACGATCACCCTCACCGCCGGACTCGGCGGCATGGGCGGCGCCCAGCCGCTCGCCGTCACCATGAACGACGGCGTCGCGATCTGTGTCGACTGCGACCCGCGCGCCATCGAGCGCCGGATCGACCACCGCTACCTCGATATCCGCGCCGACTCCCTCGACCACGCCCTCCAACTCGCCACCGACGCGCGCGACGCCCGCCGCCCCCTCTCCATCGGGCTGCTCGGCAACGCCGCCGAGGTCCTGCCCCGGCTGCTCGCGATGGGCGCGCCGATCGACATCGTCACCGACCAGACCTCCGCCCACGACCCGCTGTCCTATCTGCCGGCCGGTGTGCCGATCACCGAGATGAAGGCGTACGCGGCCGAGAAGCCCGCCGACTTCACCCAGCGGGCCCGGGAGTCGATGGCCCGCCATGTGGAGGCGATGGTGGGCTTCAAGGACGCGGGCGCCGAGGTCTTCGACTACGGCAACTCCATCCGGGGCGAGGCCAAACTGGCGGGCTACGCCCGCGCCTTCGACTTCCCCGGCTTCGTCCCCGCCTATATCCGCCCCCTCTTCTGCGCGGGCAAGGGACCCTTCCGCTGGGCGGCGCTCTCCGGCGACCCCGCCGACATCGCCAGGACCGACCGGGCCATCCTCGACCTCTTCCCCGAGAACGCCTCCCTGCGCCGCTGGATCGAGCTGGCGGGCGAACGGGTCCGCTTCCAGGGGCTGCCCGCCCGGATCTGCTGGCTCGGCCACGGTGAACGCGACCGCGCGGGCGAGCGCTTCAACGACATGGTCGCCAGCGGTGAACTCGCCGCGCCGCTGGCCATCGGCCGGGACCACCTCGACTGCGGCTCGGTAGCCTCCCCGTACCGCGAGACCGAGGCGATGCGCGACGGATCCGACGCCATCGCCGACTGGCCCCTGCTCAACGCCATGGTCAACGTGGCGTCCGGGGCCTCCTGGGTCTCCCTCCACCACGGCGGGGGCGTCGGGATGGGCCGCTCGATCCACGCGGGCCAGGTGACCGTCGCCGACGGCACCCCGCTGGCGGGCGAGAAGATCCGCCGGGTGCTCACCAACGACCCGGCGATGGGCGTGATCCGCCATGTCGACGCCGGATATGAGGAGGCGGAGGCCGTGGCCGGGCAGCAGGGTGTGCGGGTGCCGATGCGGGAGGGCGCGTGAGCGCGGCGGGGGCGAGGGGGCCTGGCGGCCCCGGGGCCGCGCGAAGGGCGGGCACCAACACCATGACCGGCACCACCCCCGACTCCTTCCACCACATGTGGACACAGCTGGCCGCCCTCGGCCGGGACCGCTCCACCACCGGCTACCGCCGCTACGCCTGGACCCCCGCCGACACCGAGCTGCGCGCCTGGTTCCGGGAACAGGCCGAGGCGCGCGGACTCACCCACGAGACCGACCACAACGGCAACCAGTGGGCCTGGCTCGGCGACCCCGACGCCGGTGACGCCATCGTCACCGGCTCGCACCTCGACTCCGTCCCCGACGGCGGGGCCTTCGACGGCCCCCTCGGCGTCGTCTCCGCCTTCGCCGCCGTGGACGAACTGCGCGCCCGGGGCACCACCCTCACCCGCCCCCTCGCCATCACCAACTTCGCCGACGAGGAAGGCGCCCGCTTCGGCCTCGCCTGCGTCGGCTCCCGGCTCACCGCCGGACGGCTGACCCGGGACCAGGCGTACGCGCTGCGGGACGCCGACGGGATCTCGCTCCCCGACGCCATGGAGGCGGCGGGCCAGGACCCCACCCGGCTCGGCCCCGACCCCGGGCGCCTCGCCCGGATCTCCGCCTACGTCGAACTCCATATCGAGCAGGGCCGAGGCCTGGAGCTGACCGGCGACCGGGTCGGTCTCGCCTCCGCCATCTGGCCCCACGGCCGCTGGCGGTTCGACTTCCACGGCGAGGCCAACCACGCGGGCACCACCCGGCTCGCCGACCGCCGCGACCCGATGCTCAGCTACGCCGAGACCGTCCTCGCCGCCCGCCGCGAGGCCGTGCACAGGGGCGCCCTCGCCACCTTCGGCAAGGTCGCCGTCGAACCCAACGGGGTCAACGCCATCCCCTCCCTGGTCCGGGGCTGGCTCGACTCCCGCGCCCCCGACCAGGACACCCTGGACGCCCTCGTCACCGCGCTGGAGGAGTCCGCCCGCGCCCGCGCCGGGCTCGACGGGGTGGAACTGACCGTCGTACGGGAGTCGTTCACCCCGGTCGTGGAGTTCGCGCACACCCTGCGCGACGAGATCAACCGGATCCTCGGCGGCCGGATCCCGGTGCTGCCGACCGGCGCGGGCCATGACGCCGGGATCCTCTCCGCGTCGGTCCCCACCGCGATGCTCTTCGTCCGCAACCCGACGGGCGTCTCCCACTCCCCGAAGGAGTCCGCGGCCGAGGACGACTGTGTGGCGGGCGTCCACGCGCTCGCGGACGTCCTGGAAGGGCTGGCCCGCGCATGACCACCACCTACTGGGCCGAACACGCCTGGCTCGATACCCACGCCGAGCCCGGTGTGGTCATCGAGACCGGCGGGGACGGCGGCGACCGGATCACGGCCGTACGCACCGGGATCACCGCCCCGCCGCCCGGCGCGGCCGTCCTGCGCGGACTCACCCTCCCCGGCCTGGCCAACACCCACTCCCACGCCTTCCACCGGGCGCTGCGCGCCACCACCCAGACCGGCACCGGCACCTTCTGGACCTGGCGCGAGACCATGTACCAGGTCGCCTCCCGGCTCACCCCCGACACGTACCACTCCCTCGCCCGCGCGGTGTACGCGGAGATGGCGCTGGCCGGGATCAGCGCCGTCGGCGAGTTCCACTACCTCCACCACGGGCCCGACGGCACCCCGTACGCCGACCCCAACGCCATGGGCGAGGCCCTCATCGCGGCCGCCGCCGACGCGGGCATCCGGATCACCCTCCTGGACACCGTCTACCTCCACGGCGGCCTGACCCGGGACGGCTACCGACCGCTGGAGGGGCCGCAACGGCGCTTCGGCGACGGCTCCCTGGACGGCTGGTACGCCCGCTGGTCCCGGCTCACCCCCCGGCAGCACGCGCGGACCGGCGCCGCGATCCACTCCGTACGCGCCTTCTCCGCGACCGACGGATACGGGGAGTTCGCGGCCCGCACCCACGGCGTGCCCGTGCATATCCACCTCTCCGAGCAGCCCGCCGAGAACGAGGCGTGCCAGGCCGTCCACGGCACCACCCCGGCCGGGCTACTCCAGCGGCACGGGCTGTGGCGGCCAGGCGTGACCGCCGTCCACGCCACCCACCTCACGGACCAGGACATCGCCGTCCTCGGCGGCGCGGGCGCGGGGGTGTGCATGTGCCCCACCACCGAACGCGACCTCGCGGACGGCATCGGCCCGGCCCTCGCCCTCCAGCGGGCGGGCTCGCCCCTGAGCCTGGGCAGCGACAGCCACGCCGTGATCGACCTGCTGGAGGAGGCCCGCGCCCTCGAACTCGACGAACGGCTGCGGACCCGGATCCGGGGCCACTGGACGGCGGCGGCCCTGCTGCGCGCCGCCACCGCCGACGGACACGCGGCCCTCGGCTGGCCGGAGGCGGGACGCCTGGAGCCGGGCGCCCTCGCCGACCTCACCACGCTCCGCCTGGACTCCGTCCGCACGGCGGGCGCGGGGCCGCTGCGCGCCGTGGAGACGGCGGTGTTCGCCGCCGGCGCGGCGGACGTCACCGACGTGGTCGTCTCCGGCCGCCCGGTCGTGCGCGCGGGCGTCCACCTGGCGATCCCCGACACGGCCACGGCACTCTCCCGCGCGATCGGCGCCCTGCACGTCTGACCCCGGCGCGGGGGCCGCGGGGGAAGCGGCCGTGTCACCTCCCCGGTCCGCGCGAGGGCCGGGGGTCGTCCACGGCCGCCTTCCGCGCCCGCGCCCGCGCCCGTGCCTCCCGCGCCACCGCGCCGACCTGACCGCCTGGGCCGCCGTCCGCCGCCCCACGCCCGGCCCCTGCCCGGGATTCCCGCATCGCCCGTTCCGCTCTGCGGGGCTCATCCCGGTGGTGATGCGCGGGCGCCCCCAGCGGGAAGGGCGTCTCCGTACGGGTACGGGGAGGACGGCTCGCTCCGCCGGGGCCAGGCTGCACCTGGGCGGCTCCACCCGCACGCGGACGGGCGACTCCGCGCGACCCCCGTCACACGGGGAAACGCGGTCCCTTCTCGGGGTCGCACGCCCAGGCGAACTGCTCGCCCTCCCGCACCGTCACCCCGAAGTCGTACAGCTCCGGCGCCCCCGCCTCCCGCCATGTCTCCCACGCGCCCTCCAGCTCGTCCGCCAGCCGCCGTGGCCCGCCCTGGTAGGCCACCGTCGTCCCGTCCCCCACCGCCGACAGCGCCGCCCAGGACGCGACCCCGTCATGCAGCCACGCGTTGAGCCCGTCCGCGTCCTCCGCGACGGCGATCCACAGCTCGGGCAGGGCCACCCGCAGCGCGAACCGCAGATGCCAGTCGTCCCGCAGCGGGGTGAGATCGCGTCCCCAGGGGCGCTCCTCCTCGGCCGGACCGTGGCCCCGGATCTCGCCGTAGTCGCCGGTGCCGTGGTCGAGCCCGCGCGCGGGCAGGAACTGGGCCAGGCCCTGCACCCAGCCGGACGCGGACCGCCCGTCGTCGGCGACGGTGAGCGCGAGATGGCCCAGTCGGCCCCAGGGGGTGACGATGCGGCCCCCGGGCCGGGTCTGCGCGACCCACTCCCAGGGCACCCGGTCGACCGCGTAGGCGGCGATGACCCGGTCATAGGGCGCGCCGGGCGCCCACCCCCCGTCGCCGTCACCGGTGATGACGGCCATCTCGGGCGGCAGCCGGAACCGGGCCGTGTCCGCCAGCCGGGCATCGATCTCCACGCTGGTGACCTGGCGCGCGCCCACCCGGTGCGCGAGGAGGGCGGCGGTCCATCCGCTGCCGGTACCGAGTTCCAGCACCGTGTGGCCGGGCTCCAGCAGCAGCGAGTCGAGCATGTCGACGACGATGTTCTGGCAGGAGAGGCTGGAGGAGGGCCGCCCGCCGGTGAGCTGGGCGACGGCGGCGGCGTCGGGATCGCCGTAGACCTCGTCGGCCCAGCGGTCGGGATCGCGCTCCCGGTCCACCGGCAGATACGCGTGCCCGTCCCAGTACCACAGCCGGGTCGGCGCGTACCGGTCCCGCGCCACCGCGTCCACCGCCGCCCGCACCCATGGCGACCGGCTGGGCCACGACCCCCGCCGCTCCATCTCCTCCGCGAGCCGACGCCTCCGCCCCTCGAACGGTGCGGGCATGGCTACTTCTTCTTGTGCTTGCCGGTCGGGGGAGGGGAAGGCGGCGCCTGACTGTCCGAATTGCCGGGCGGCGGCTTCCCCTTGGACAGGTCGGCCGGAGGTTTCTCGTGCTTGCCCATGGCGACGCCCCCTTGGTCCTGGGCCGGTTGAGCCCATGGTGACGCCCGGTGAGTCCGTACGAAAGACGGCATTCGGGGTACGCGAGGGTACGCCTCGGGACGTCGGGCGGTCGGCCCACCTGTCCGACTCGGCCCGGCGTGCGCCCTGAGGAGGCGGACGCGCGGACCCGCGCGCCGGGCGAACGCGCCCTTTGCCTCCCGCCACGGCGACGCGCTCCTGGCAGGCCCGCGGGCGTACTCCTAGCGTCCGTCGTGGACCGTCTGGACGTGCCCTCGTTCCCCGACGACGCGCCCCGGCAGAGCCGATGGCGGCCCGCCCACCCCCGATCACCAGTCGCCGTGCCCGCACGGCGGGAAGGCCACCCATGCGCCCCGGCAGGTTCCAGGAGTTCGTCATCGACCTGGCGAAGAACGACCCCGGTGTGACCCGGGTCCAGACCCTGGCGGAGGAAGGGGAGACCAAGGTCCCCTGTGGCCTCGCGATCACCCTTGGCCAGCGGGTCTCCCGCTGGGGCGTCGTCGGCCAGCTCCCGGACGGCGCCAAGCACGAGGGGTTCACCGACACCCCGGTCCACGGCACCCCCTGCGCGGCCGGTGAGCCGCCACGGCCGGAGGACGCCCCCGAGGCATGGCTCTCGGCGCTGCTCGGCCGCGCGGCGTCCCCGGAGATCGCGCACGTGGAACGCTGGTCGACCCGTCCCGACGCCCGCCCCGACTACCGGGGCGTGACCGTGCGCTTCCACAACAGCGCCAGGGTCTTCGTGCGATTGCTGTGAACGGCGGCGCGCGGGTGCTCGCCGCGAGCCCGTGGGGTGACCCGTGCTCCTCCGGGGGCGGCTGGATCGGCATGCCACCTGGCCCCCCGGCCGGGACAGCCTTCTACGGTCCCGCCATGGACCTTCTCGACCAGCTCTCCGAACTTCCCACCACGGCCACCACCGCCACCACCGCCACCACCGACCTCGCCGTCGGCCTGGACACCGTCCTCGCCCGCGCCAGGGAGACGGGAGCGCCGACCGCGCTCACCGAGAACGGCGCTCCCGTCGCGGTCGTTATGTCCTGGGACATCTTCGAGCTGCTGGAGGCCGCCGCGGCGGGGCTACGGAGCGCCGAACACCGGCTCCAGGGCTGCCGGTTCGGCCCGGTCAAGCCACCGGAGGGCGTCGACTGCGGCTGCCGCACGGCGGAGGAGTTCGCGGCGGAGCTCGACGGGGAGCCCGCCTCCGCCTGGCGC
>NZ_JBHVHF010000093.1:0-25152 GCF_042800315.1 Streptomyces sp. NPDC057638 | reverse complement strand
CCCCCGCGGGGGCGGCCCGACGCTCAGTTCGCGTACTCCCCGACCAGTGCCGCACCCGTGGTGTGCTCGCCACGCTCGGTGATCTCCCCGGCCACCCAGGCGTCGACGCCCCGGTCGGCCAGCAGGGTCAGCGCCACCTCGGCGGACTCCTCCGGGACCACGGCGATCATGCCGACGCCCATGTTGAGGGTCTTCTCCAGCTCCAGCCGCTCGACCTGACCGGCCCGCCCGACGAGGTCGAAGACGGGGCCAGGGGTCCAGGTGGAACGGTCGACGATCGCGTGCAGACCGTCGGGGATCACCCGGGCCAGGTTGGCCGCGAGCCCGCCGCCGGTGACATGGCTGAAGCCGTGCACCTCCGCCGCGCGCAACAGCGCCAGACAGTCCAGCGAGTAGATCTTGGTGGGCTCCAGCAGCTCCTCGCCCAGCGTGCGGCCGAACTCCTCGACCCGCTGGTCGAGCGTCATCCCGGCCCGGTCGAACAGGACGTGACGGACCAGGGAGTACCCGTTGGAGTGAAGGCCGGACGAGGCCATCGCGATGACCGCGTCCCCCGTACGGATGCGATCGGGGCCCAGCAGCCGGTCGGCCTCGACCACACCGGTGCCCGCGCCCGCCACGTCGAAGTCGTCCTCGCCCAGCAGGCCCGGGTGCTCGGCGGTCTCCCCGCCGATCAGGGCGCAGCCCGCCAGGACACATCCCTCCGCGATGCCCTTGACGATCGCGGCGACCCGCTCGGGGTGGACCTTGCCGACGCAGATGTAGTCGGTCATGAAGAGCGGCTCGGCGCCGCAGACCACGATGTCGTCGACGACCATGCCGACCAGGTCATGGCCGATGGTGTCGTAGACGCCCATCCGCCGGGCGAGGTCGACCTTGGTGCCGACGCCGTCGGTGGCGGAGGCGAGCAGCGGACGCTCGTACCGCTTGAGGGCGGAGGCGTCGAAGAGTCCGGCGAAGCCGCCGAGACCGCCGAGCACCTCGGGGCGGCGGGTCTTCCTGACCCACTCCTTCATCAGCTCGACGGCGCGGTCGCCCGCCTCGATGTCGACGCCCGCGCTCGCGTAGCTGGCGCCCGCGGAGGGTACGGAGGTCGCAGAAGACTCAGCAGTCATGGCACAAGGGGCTTTCGTGTCGTGGTCGCGGGCCCCCGGGTGAGGGCCACCGCTCGGTGGCTCACCGTGAGCCCTGGGAACGTCTCCGGTGGATCCGGCCGGGTCAGCGGAGCCGGGAGCGCTGTCCCGTCCACTGATCCGGCCTGATCCATCGGAAGCGCTCTACGGTCGGCGGAGCGCGTCGGCGGCGTCGGCGCCGCCCGCCAGCTCCGTCTCCAGGAGCTGCTTGCCGAGCAGCTCGGGGTCGGGCAGCTCCATCGGGTACTCGCCGTCGAAGCAGGCCCGGCAGAGGTTCTTCTTGGGGATGGTGGTGGCCTCGATCATGCCGTCGAGGGAGATGTACGCGAGCGAGTCGGCGCCCAGGGAGGCGCCGATCTCCTCGATGGTCATCCCATTGGCGATCAGCTCCGCGCGGGTGGCGAAGTCGATGCCGAAGAAGCAGGGCCACTTCACCGGCGGGGAGGAGATCCGGACATGGACCTCGGCGGCCCCGGCCTCGCGCAGCATCTTGACGAGCGCGCGCTGGGTGTTGCCCCGGACGATGGAGTCGTCGACGACGACCAGCCGCTTGCCCCGGATGACCTCGCGCAGCGGGTTGAGCTTCAGCCGGATGCCGAGCTGGCGGATGGTCTGGGAGGGCTGGATGAAGGTCCGCCCGACGTAGGCGTTCTTGACCAGGCCGGAGCCGTAGGGGATACCGCTCGCCTCGGCGTAGCCGACGGCGGCGGGGGTGCCGGACTCCGGTGTCGCTATCACCAGATCGGCGTCGGCCGGTGCCTCTCTGGCCAGTTTCCGGCCCATCTCGACCCGGGAGAGATAGACATTGCGCCCGGCGATGTCGGTGTCGGGGCGGGCCAGGTAGACATACTCGAAGACACAGCCCTTCGGCTTCGCATCCGCGAATCGAGAGGTGCGTACGCCGTTCTCGTCGATGGCGATCATCTCGCCGGGCTCGATCTCGCGGACGAAGCTGGCGCCGCAGATGTCGAGGGCGGCGGACTCGCTGGCGACCACCCAGCCGCGCTCCAGACGTCCGAGGACCAGCGGGCGGATGCCCTGCGGGTCCCGGGCCGCGTAGAGCGTGGACTCGTCCATGAAGACCAGGGAGAAGGCTCCCCGGACGGCCGGGAGGACCCGGGCGGCGGCGTCCTCGATCGGCAGCGGCTTGCCGTCCTCGTCGGTCTGGCCCGCGAGGAGGGCCGTGACCAGGTCGGTGTCGTTGGTGGCGGCGACCTGGGTGGCGCGCCCGTCCTGGCGGGGCAGGTCGGCGACCATCTCCGCGAGCTGGGCGGTGTTGACCAGGTTGCCGTTGTGGCCGAGCGCGATCGATCCGTTCGCGGTGGCCCGGAAGGTGGGCTGGGCGTTCTCCCAGACGGAGGCGCCGGTGGTCGAGTAGCGGGCGTGTCCGACGGCGATATGTCCGCGCAGGGAGCCGAGGGAGGTTTCGTCGAAGACCTGGGAGACCAGCCCCATGTCCTTGAAGACGAGGATCTGGGAGCCATTGCTGACCGCGATTCCCGCGGATTCCTGGCCCCGATGCTGGAGGGCGTAGAGCCCGAAGTACGTGAGCTTTGCGACCTCTTCGCCGGGGGCCCAGACACCGAAGACGCCACACGCGTCCTGCGGGCCTTTCTCACCGGGGAGCAGATCGTGATTGAGTCGACCGTCACCACGTGGCACGGCACCGAGTGTAGGCGAGATCGACCACTGGTCCGAATTCGGGAGTGCCCTTCCGCCCGGTGGGCCGTGTCCTGTGCGTCAGGGGCCGGAAGAAAAACCCACCGGGGGCCGGACGCGGAACCGCCGCCGGGGGCGGGATGACATCCGCCGAAACGGCGGGGAACGGCGGGGAACAGCGGGGAAGAACCGCTGCCGGGGTGGGAAAGGGGACCGCGTACTCCATGAGCGGGCCGTCGCGGCCCGGGACGGGAAACGCCCCGGGCGGAGACGGGATTCAGGGGGTGGCCGTCGCGGAGAGGCCCTGGCCGTCGGGCCCGGTGATGCTGAGCGCGTGGTGCTTCACCGCGAAGGTGGCCTTGCCCTTGAGGACCTTGATCAGATGCGCCTCCAGCTGGCCGGCGGTGCCCGCGCACAGCCGCCTGCTCGTGGCCAGCGCCCCGAAGGTGATCGTCTCGCCGGAGATGGTCGCGGTCCCGCTGAACGTGTTGCAGCCGAGGTTTCCGCGTACGGTCCCGTCCGCGCCGAAAGTCAGCTTCGCCCGGTTCTCGGTCCCCGCCGGGAGCGGTACCAGCAGATCCCGCTCCATCATCGAACTCACCATCCAGGTCGTCGTGGTGAGCGGCGCCTTCTGCTGCGCACTGAGCGCGATCGTGTCGCCCTTGGCGCTGGTCAGGGTCAGTTTCTCGCCATCGAGCCGGGCGCTGAGCCGCCCCTGGAAGGTGGCCGCCAGGGCGTCCTCCAGCCGCTGGGTCCCCGGGTCGGTGCAGGCCATCTCGGTCCGGTCGCCGCCGGTCACGGTGAGGGTGGAGCCCGCGAGATCGGCGGCGGCCCCGAACTGGTTGCAGCCGAAGCTGCCCTGGGCCCGGCCCTTGGCGGTCAGCTCGATATGGGCGGCACCGGTCCCGGCGGTGGTCTTCCCGCCCACGGTGACGCTGTCGACGCCCCAGCGCGCCCCGGTCAGGGGCAGATCGGTGGCGACCTTCGCCGCCGCCCCGCCGCCGGAGCCCGCTCCGGTGGACTTCTCATCACCGCAGGCGGCGAGCGCGAGGAGCGCGAGGACGGTGACGGGAATGCTCAGTCGGGTACGCATACCCCTCCGACGGACCCCCCGTTCTTCCGGTTCCCCTTCGTCCGCTCTCCTGTGCGAGCGTTTTTCGGTACGGGAAGGCGGTACGGGAAGGCGGTACGGGAGGGGTGACCGTCCAGCCCGCGCATACGGTCAGCGCGGCCGGACGGTCACCGCGCGCGGCCACCGGGCTCAGCGCATGACCGGCAGGAGTCCACCCAGGTCGGCGCGTTCACCGCTGGCGCTGACCCGGGCCTGTTCCCGTGCCTCGGCCCAGCTGGTCCGCCCGCTGGCCAGCCGGATCCAGGTCAGCGGATCGGTCTCCACCACGTTGGGCGGGGTGCCCCGGGTGTGCCGCGGGCCCTCCCCGCACTGGACGACGGCGAACGGTGGTACCCGGACCTCCACCGCGCCGCCGGGGGCCTTCACCGCGAGGGCGTCGGCGAGCAGCCGGGTACAGACGGCCAGCGCCTGACGGTCGATGGGGATCTCCAGACCGGTGGCGTCGTTGAGATCGTCGGTGTGGACGACGAGTTCGACGACCCGGGTGACCAGCAGATCCGACAGCCGCATGGCCCCGACCCGGATGGCCACCGGCCGCTCGGGCCGGGCCCCGGGCCCCTGGAGCGCCCGCTCCAGCGCCACCCGGTCGAAGCCCTCCGCGGGCTCCGCGGCGGCGGAGAGCGCCCGTACGTCGGTGTCGATCGCCCCGGCGGCGGCCTCGGTCGCGAACGGCCACTCCAGCAGCGCGAGTTCCGCCTTCGGCGGCTCGGGCAGCGCCAGTTCGCGGACGACGACATGGAGGGCGTACGAGAGATGGCTGGCCAGCTCCCGGACCGTCCAGGAGCCGAGCCGGGTGGGCAGCGCGAGCTGCTCGGGAGTCAGGCCCTCGACCGCCGTGGCGACCTGCCCGAACTGGGTGAGGACGGCGGTGCGGAGGACGGCGAAGTCATAGCTGCGGGTGCGCGATCGGGCCATGCCCCGAGCTTAGGACGTGTCCTGTGGACCGGGCGGCGGCGTCCGTGCCGGGCGCCTCCCGGGCCGCGCCCACGATCCGCCGGACAGGTTCTGGTCAGCGTCCGTCGCCGGTCAGCGACAGCCCGGTGCCCGGCGACTTCTCGCCGTCGCCCCGCTCGGCACCCCCGGCGGCGTCGGCACCGGCGGCGCCGTCGAGCTCCTCGACGACCGAGGCGTACGGATCGTCCGGGTCGACCGTGAACCGCTGCTTGTTGGCCGGGACGCCGACGCCCGTCCAGCGGAAGGGGATCCCGCGCGCGGTGTCCGGGTCGGTGCCGTCCATCAGCTGGAAGTGGACATGCGGTTCGGTGGAGTTGCCGGAGTTGCCGCAGCGCGCGATCGGCTGGCCCGCGCTGACCCGGTCGCCGGTCCGTACCATCAGCGAGCCGCGCTGGACATGGGCGTACAGCGCGTACGTACCGCCGCCGAGGTCCAGGACCACGGTGTTGCCGATGATCCGGGACGGGCCGAACATGTCCCGGAACGCGCCCTCCAGCAGCAACAAATAGAAGATCATCGGCAGCGAGGAGCGGCTGAGGTGGTCGCGCTGGCCGTCCGAGGCGTGGACGACCGTGGCGTCGGCGACGGCGAGCAGGGGCGCGCCGAAGGCCGGGTAGGCCGACGGGCGGCGCACCAGCGGCCAGAAGAGGGAGAACCCGGGCCGGGTCCCCTCCTCCGGCTCGGCGGTGATGTCGATGGCGTAGCTCTGGCCATAGGCGTGGGTGCCATGGCTCGGGACCTTGTCGGCGGGGCTGTTGAGGGCGCTCCAGCGCCCGGCGACCGGGGCGAGGCACTCGACGGCGGTCCGCGCGGTCGCGGTGGAGTGCGCGGCGCGCTGGGACCGCGTCACGACGGACCCGATGACCAGGGCGGCCACGGCCGGGGCGAACCCCCAGGCCCAGTCCAGCGGCAGCTCCACGGTGAAGCTGACCACGATCATCACCACGAAGGTGATCCAGGAGGCCCGGTAGAGGACCATCAGGAGTTTGCGGGTCCGCGTGGACATGGTCGGTGTTCCCCCTTGGTGGGATGGCTCGGCCGGAACGGATGTCATGGGCGGGTACGGGCCGCTCGCCGGGGCCGGACGGCCGCCGGGGTCGCTCGCCGCGGCGGCCCGGCCGGGTGTCATGGCCGTGCCGCCGTGAGGATCACCAGCAGCGGGACCACCCGGCCCGGCGGCACCTCGTACCGGCCCCGGCCCGTGGTGTGGAGCCAGCCGGTGGCGCTGAGCTGGCGCAGATGGTGGTAGGTCTGGCCGGTGGTGCCGAGGCCGTCCAGTTCGGTCAGTTCGGCGGCGGTGCGGCGGCCGCCGAGGATCTCCCGGAGCAGCCGCAGCCGCACCGGGCTGCCGAGCGCGGCGAGCGCGTCGGCCGCACCGCCCCACTCGCCCTCGAAGAGGTCGCTGGTCAGGGCGCCGATCTGCCAGTCGTACCGCTCCTGGGTGGGCAGTCGGACGGTGCCGGTGAAGAGCACTCCCCCGTCGTCCGCGCCGAGTTCGCGCAACCGCTCTTTGAACCCCTCCAGCGCCCAGAAGTCGCCCGCGACGGCGCCGGGGGCCCGTTCGCGTGTCTCCAGGGCGTCCAGTCGCCGTTCCAGCTCCGCGACCCGCTCCTCCAGTTCCATGACGATCAGCATATACGTATCTACGTAATCTCATGAATCGGGAACGCGGAAAGGCCCCCGCCGGTGGGTCACCGACAGGGGCCTTCCTCAGGTCATGCCGTCACGGGACCCCGGGTCCCGGGGCCGGGGTCAGACCAGCAGCGCCGGGATCGTCTCCTCGTGCGCCGTGCGCAGCTCGTCCAGCGACAGCGTGAACACGCCCTGGAGCTCGACCGCGTCACCGTCCACGACACCGATCCGGGTCGCGGGCAGCCCGCGGGCGCCGCACATGTCGGTGAACCGCAGCTCCTCGCTGCGCGGCACCGAGACGACCGCGCGCCCCGCCGACTCGCTGAACAGCAGCGTGAAGGCGTCCAGCCCGTCCGGGACGACCAGCCGCGCGCCCGTACCGCCACGGAGGCAGGACTCCACGACCGCCTGGATGAGCCCGCCGTCCGACAGGTCGTGGGCGGCGTCCACCATCCCGTCCCGGGAGGCGGCGATCAGGATCTCGGCCAGCAGCCGCTCCCGCTCCAGGTCGACGGCCGGGGGCAGCCCGCCGAGATGGTCATGGACCACCTGCGACCAGGCCGAACCACCGAACTCCTCGCGGGTGTCACCGAGCAGGTAGAGCAGCTGGCCCTCCTGCGCGAAGGCCATCGGCGTACGACGGCTGACGTCGTCGATCACGCCGAGCACCGCGACGACCGGCGTCGGGTGGATCGCCGTCTCACCGGTCTGGTTGTAGAGCGAGACATTGCCGCCGGTGACCGGGGTGCCCAGAGTCAGACAGGCGTCCGCCAGCCCCCGGGTGGCCTCGGCGAACTGCCACATCACACCCGGGTCCTCGGGGGAGCCGAAGTTGAGGCAGTCGGAGACCGCGAGCGGCCGGGCGCCGGTCGCGGCGACATTGCGGTACGCCTCGGCCAGCGCGAGCTGGGCACCGGTGTACGGGTCGAGCTTGGTGTAGCGGCCGTTGCCGTCGGTGGCGAGGGCGACGCCGAGGTTGCTGGCCTCGTCGATCCGGACCATGCCCGCGTCCTCGGGCTGGGCCAGCACCGTGTTGCCCTGCACGAAACGGTCGTACTGGTCGGTGATCCACGCCTTCGACGCCTGGTTGGGCGACGCGACCAGCGCCAGCACCTGCTCCCGCAGCTCCTCCGGGGCCGACGGGCGGGGCAGCGCGCCCGCGTCATCGGCCTGGAGCGCGTCCTGCCACTCCGGACGGGCGTACGGACGCTCGTAGACCGGGCCCTCGTGGGCGACGGTCCGCGGCGGCACATCGACGATCTGCTCGCCGTGCCAGTAGATCTCCAGCCGCTCGCCCTCGGTGACCTCACCGATCACCGTGGCGATGACATCCCACTTCTCGCAGATCTCCAGGAAGCGCTCGACCTTGTCCGGCTCGACGATGGCGCACATGCGCTCCTGCGACTCGCTCATGAGGATCTCCTCCGGCGAGAGCGTCGCGTCACGCAGCGGCACCGCGTCCAGCTCGACCCGCATGCCGCCCGAACCGGCGCTCGCCAGCTCGGAGGTGGCGCAGGAGAGCCCGGCACCGCCGAGGTCCTGGATGCCCGCGACCAGCTTCTCCGCGAAGATCTCCAGGGTGCACTCGATGAGGAGCTTCTCCTGGAACGGGTCGCCGACCTGCACGGCGGGGCGCTTGGCGGGGCCGGTCGCGTCGAAGGTCTCGGAGGCGAGCACGGAGACGCCGCCGATACCGTCGCCGCCCGTGCGGGCGCCGTAGAGGATGACCTTGTTGCCGGGGCCCGAGGCCTTCGCCAGATGGATGTCCTCGTGCCGCATCACCCCGATACAGCCCGCGTTGACCAGCGGGTTGCCCTGGTAGCAGGAGTCGAAGACGACCTCGCCGCCGATGTTCGGCAGGCCCAGGCAGTTGCCGTAGCCGCCGATGCCCGCGACGACCCCGGGCAGCACCCGCTTGGTGTCGGGGTGGTCGGCCGCGCCGAACCGCAGCGGATCCACGACGGCGACCGGACGGGCGCCCATCGCCAGGATGTCGCGGACGATGCCACCGATGCCGGTGGCCGCGCCCTGGTAGGGCTCGATATACGAGGGGTGGTTGTGCGACTCGACCTTGAAGGTGACCGCGTAGCCCTGGCCGACGTCCACGACGCCCGCGTTCTCACCGATGCCGACGAGCAGCGCGTCGTTCTCGGGCGCCTTCTCGCCGAACTGCCGCAAGTGCACCTTGCTGGACTTGTACGAGCAGTGCTCGGACCACATGACCGAGTACATCGCCAGCTCGGCCCCGGTGGGACGGCGGCCCAGGATCTCCCGGATCCGCGCGTACTCGTCCTCCTTGAGCCCGAGTTCGGCCCAGGGCTGCCCGGCGTCGGGGGTGGCGGCGGCGTGCTTGGTGGTGTCCAGGGTCATGCGGTGACCAGCCTCTTGATGATCGAGGTGAAGAAGGCGAGGCCGTCGGTGCGGCCGGTGCCGATCAACGGCTCGACGGCGTGCTCGGGATGGGGCATCAGACCGACGACATTGCCCTCGGCGTTGGTGATCCCGGCGATGTCCCGCAGCGAGCCGTTGGGGTTGGTGTCCAGATAGCGGAACGCCACCCGGCCCTCCGCCTCCAGCTCGTCCAGCACCCGCTCGTCGGCGACATAGCGGCCGTCGATGTTCTTCAGGGGTACGGAGATCTCCTGGCCCGTCTCGTAGTCGGAGGTCCAGGCGGTCCCCGCGTTCTCCACCCGCAGCTTCTGGTCGCGGCAGATGAAGTGCAGGTGGTTGTTGCGCAGCATGGCGCCGGGCAGCAGATGCGACTCGGTGAGGATCTGGAAGCCGTTGCAGATACCAAGGACCGGCATCCCGGCCCGCGCCTGGTCGATGATGGTCTCCATCACCGGCGAGAAGCGGGAAATGGCCCCGGCGCGCAGATAGTCGCCGTACGAGAAGCCTCCGGCGAGCACCACCGCGTCGACCTGGTGGAGGTCCTTGTCGCGGTGCCACAGCGAGACCGGCTCGGCGCCCGCGAGCCGTACGGCCCGCAGGCTGTCCCGGTCGTCCAGCGTGCCGGGGAAGGTGACGACGCCGATACGAGCCGTCACGACTCCACCTTCACGACGAAGTCCTCGATGACGGTGTTGGCGAGGAACGTTTCAGCCATCTCGTGGATGCGGGCGAGGGCGGCGTCGTCGACCGGACCCTCCACCTCCAGCTCGAAACGCTTTCCCTGACGGACGTCCGCGATCCCGTCGAATCCGAGGCGGGGCAGTGCGCGCTGCACCGCCTGTCCCTGGGGGTCGAGGATCTCGGGCTTGAGCATGACGTCGACCACGACGCGTGCCACGTGCACTCCCGGTGATGTGTTGCGAAGGGGTTCCCTCAGCGTACCCGCCGGGAAAATCTACTCGCGTAGATATAGAAGGGTATTCCCGGGAAAATACCGCCCCCAACTTTGCCGGGGACACGCGGACGCAATTGCGTGGGCTTCCCAGTACACCGCCCGCCGCTGTACAAAGGAATGCAGAGGAAAGCAGCTTCTGCACTCGACCGCCGGAAAGGCGGTATCTCCGCATGTCAGCACGGTATGACTCGGGGTGCCGCGAGAAAGGACCGATATCCGTGGCTCAGCGAGTAGTGGTCGCGCTCTTCGACGACATCGACGGCGGAGAAGCCGCGGAAACGGTGAGGTTCGGCCTGGACGGGAAGTCGTACGAGATCGACCTGAATCCCGCCAACGCAAAGAAGCTGCGCAAGGCCCTGGCGCCCTACATGGCGGCGGGCCGAAAGCAGACGGGCGGCGGACGGCGCTCCCGCCCCAAGGTCACCACCTACAAGCACACCTCCCTGGAGCCCTCACCCGCGGCGGTCCGCGCCTGGGCGCTCTCCAACAAGATGGATGTGCCCGCGCGCGGCCGCATCCCCAAGGCCGTCTACGAGGCGTTCCGGCAGGCGAGTTGAGCCCGTGGGCCGCCGGCCGGGCACCCGTCGGCGGCCCATGGCGATCACGAGTTGCGCCACACCCGGGGTCGTCGGCTAAAGTCTGACTCACGCCGAGGGGCGAGGCCGAAAGGCCCCACCTCAGCAGCGTGCGGGTGTAGTTCAGTAGCAGAACATCCCCCTTCCAGGGGGAAGGCGCAGTGTGCGATTCCTGTCACCCGCTCTCCTCTCCTTTACCGACCACAGTTGTGGATCAGGTAGAGTGGTGGTCGCACCGCCCGGTGAGAGCCGAGCGGCAGCAATGCGGACGTAGCTCAGTTGGTAGAGCGCAACCTTGCCAAGGTTGAGGTCGCCAGTTCGAACCTGGTCGTCCGCTCTGTTGAAGGCCCTGATTCTCCGGAGTCAGGGCCTTTTTCGTCTGCCCATGTGTGACGCGTGATCTTCGGCTTCGCGGGCGTCTTCGGTGTGGCGGGTGTTCCCGGGTTCGCGGGTGTTCCCGGCTTGGCGGGCCGTTGTCCTCACCGGTCGTGGTCCTCGCGGGCGGATCGGGGCTGGGCGCGGCGGATCGCGGCGGCGGGCCGCTCGCTCCGGGTGCAGACCCTTCACCCCGCCCGTTGCGACGGGTACGGGTACGGGTTCGCCGCGCGGGGGAATCGTTCCGGCTCGTGGGGCTCGTTCCGGCCACGGGCGGCTCGTGCCCGGTCCGCCCGGCCGGTTCCGGACCCGCCTCGCCATGACATTTGTCATCGGGACCCATGACAGTCCGCACTGCCCTCGTCCCCGTACGGCCGAAAAGGTGGGGACATGACCACGGACCAGAATGTGATCACGGTGGAGGAGCTGCGGCGAAGCTACGCCGGCGGCTTCGAGGCCGTGAGCGGAATCTCCTTCTCCGTGTCGCGCGGTGAGATCTTCGCCCTGCTCGGGACCAACGGCGCCGGGAAGACTTCCACCGTCGAGGTGCTGGAGGGGCTCGCCGCGCCCAGCGGCGGCACCGTCCGGGTGCTGGGGCACGACCCGTACCGCGAGCGGACCACCGTGCGGCCCCGGATCGGGGTGATGCTCCAGGAGGGCGGCTTCCCCGCCGATCTGACCGTCACCGAGACCACCCGGATGTGGGCGGGCTGCACCACCGGCGCGCGACCGGTCGCGGAAGCGCTGGATCTCGTGGGCCTCGGCGGCCGCGCGAGCGTGCGGGTCAAACAGCTCTCCGGCGGTGAGCGGCGGCGGCTCGATCTGGCGCTGGCGCTGCTGGGCCGCCCCGAGGTGCTCTTCCTCGACGAGCCGACGACCGGACTGGACGCCGAGGGCCGGCGCGACACGTGGGACCTGGTGCGGGCGCTGCGCGACAGCGGCACCACCGTCCTGCTGACCACCCACTATCTGGAGGAGGCCGAGTCGCTGGCCGACCGGCTGTCGATCATGCACGGGGGCCGGGTGGTGGTCTCCGGCACCCCCGCCGAGGTGACGGCCGCCCGGCCGTCCCGGATCCGTTTCCTGCTGCCGGAGGGCGTTCCGGCCGCGCGGCTGCCGCTCTCGCTGCGGGCCGGGGCCGAGGGCCGACGGGTGGAGATCCGTACCCAGGATCTCCAGCACTCCCTCGGGGAGCTGCTGGCGTGGGCCGGGCGGACGGGGACCCGGCTGGAGGAGCTGGACGCGCGCTCGGCCTCACTGGAGGAGGCGTTCTTGGAGATCGCGCGCTCGGACGCGCCCCTGACCGACCGGGTGGTGGTGTGAGATGGCGGACTGGAGAGCGTCACGGAACCGGGCCGGCGCGACGACAGCGGGGAGAGCGGTGGGGCGGCCGTCGTCCCCGGCGCTCCGGGGCGCCGGCGGACGGCTGGCCGCCCTGGCGCGGGCCGAGGTGACCCTGCTCGTCCGCAACCGGACCGCGCTCACCACGGCGCTGCTGATGCCGGTCGTGATGGTCCTCGTCCTGAAGTCCTCCCTGGCGCAGATGGACCTGGACGGGACCGGGATGAGTGTCGGTGAGGGCATGGTGATCGGCGGGATCGGGATGGTGCTCCTCCTGGTCGTCCATATGAACCTCGTCTCGTTCTATGTGGCCCGCCGTGAGGAACTGGTGCTCAAACGGCTGCGTACGGGCGAGCTGTCCGACCCCGAGATCCTCCTCGGCACCGCGCTCCCCTCGGTCGCCCTGGGGCTCACCCAGTGCGTGGTCCTGGCGGTCGCCGGGACGGCCGCGCTGGACCTGTCGGCGCCCCGGCGCCCGGAACTGCTCGTGGCCGGGATCGTCCTCGTCGTCGTGGTGCTGGTCGCGCTGGCGGCGGTGACCACGGTGGTGACCCGGACGACGGAGTCCGCCCAGCTCACCACAATGCCGGTGTTCCTGCTGTCGATCATGGGCTCCGGCCTCTTCGTCCCGCTGGAGAACCTGCCGGACCAGCTCTCCCGTATCGCCGAACTCCTGCCCATGACCGGCGCGATGACCCTGGTGCGGACGGGGTGGCTCGGTGGTGCCGGAGGGGCGGAGGTGGCGTCGGCGGCGGTGACCTCGCTGGTCTGGGCCGCGCTCTCGGTGTTTGCTGTGCGGCGGTGGTTCCGCTGGGAACCCCGGCGCTGAGCGAGGGCCCGTCCGGGGCCGGTCAGGTGCGGGCCCGGAGGGGCCGGGCAGTGGGGATGGGTGCGGGTGCGAGGCTGGAGAGAGCGGAACAGGCTGTCCCGGGTGGATCTGTTCACCCGGGCCACGGTCTACGCGCTGCTGGGTATGACCTGTCTGGTACTCGTCCTCACGGCGATATCCAGTCCGGTCCACGGGAACGCCGCCGTCCCGCTGGTGGTGCTCGTGGTGGCCCTCGTGATCACCGCGACACTGGTCTGCGTCCGGTTCGCCCGCCGGGCGATGGACGCCTATCTGGGGCGGGGGCCGGTGTCCCGGACCCTGCTCGGCTGGTCGGCGGCGAGCGTCGTCACGACCGCCGCCGTGATCCTGCTGCTGGCGTCACCGTCGGCCGGGGGCGATCCGGCGGCGGTGATCGCCATGCTCACCCTGCTGTCGACGCAGTTCCTGACCGTGCACGCGCTGATCGTGCCGCCACGGGTCAGCGTGGTGGTCCAGCTCGTCGCCATGGCGACGCTGAGCGGGCTGTCCCTGCTGCTGGGCGTCGAGGCCGTACGGGTGGCGGTGTTCTCCGTCATCATCCTGCTGGCGTCCGGCTGGTCGGCGCTGGCGGTGCGGTTCTCGCTCTGGGTGCTGGCGATGCTGTGGGAACTGCACGAGGCCCGGGACACCCGGGCCCGGCTGGCGGTCGCCGAGGAGCGGCTGCGTTTCGCCCGGGACCTCCATGACGTCCTCGGCCGGAATCTGGCCGTGATCGCGCTGAAGAGCGAACTGGCCACCGAACTCGCCCGGCGCGGGCGGCCGGAGGCGGTGGAGCAGATGACCGAGGTCCAGCGGATCGCCCGGGACGCCCAGCGCGAGGTGCGGGACGTGGTGCGCGGCTATCGCGAGGCCGATCTCCGGGTGGAGCTGGAAGGGGCGCGGGGTGTGCTCAACGCCGCCGGGATCGAGTGCACGGTCGTCCAGGGGCCCGGCGAGGTGCCGGAACCGGTCCGGCCGGTGCTGGGCTGGGTGGTGCGCGAGGCCACGACCAACGTGCTGCGGCACGGTGACGCCCGCCGCTGCACGATCTCGGTGGGCTGTCCGGACGGCACGGTGGTGCTGACAGTGGAGAACGACGGCGCGGAGGGAGCCACGGTGGGGACGGGTGGTTCCGGTTCCGCCGCGGACGCGGACGCGGGTACGGCCCCGGGCATGGGTGCGGCCGGCGGAACCGGGCTCGCGGGCCTGCGGGAGCGGCTGGCCCCGCTGGGCGGCGCCCTGGAGGCGGGTCCCGTGCGTACGGGACACTTCCGGCTGACGGTACGGGTGCCCCGGCGGGCCGAGGCCCCGGCGGGTGCGGGGGACGGGAAGGGCTCGGCATGACCGTACGCGTACTCCTCGCCGACGACGAGCATCTGATCCGTGGCGCGCTCGCCGCGCTCCTCGCCCTCGAAGACGACCTCGTGGTCGTCGCGGAGGCGGCGTCCGGGACCGAGGCGCTCGCCATGGCCCTCACCCACCGGCCGGATGTGGCCGTGCTCGATCTCCAGATGCCGGGGGCGGACGGTGTGAGTGTGGCCACATCGCTGCGGGAGCGGCTGCCGGAGTGCCGGACGATGATCGTCACCAGCCATGGCCTGCCCGGCCATCTCAAGCGGGCGCTGGAGGCGGGGGTGCGCGGGTTCGTCCCCAAGACCCTCAGCGCCCAGCGGCTGGCGGAGATCATCCGTACCGTGCACGCCGGGAACCGTTATGTGGACCCGGAGTTGGCGGCCGACGCGATCTCGACGGGAGACTCCCCGCTGACCGCGCGCGAGGCCGAGGTGCTGGCACTGGCCGCCGACGGCGCCCCCATCGCGGAGATCGCCGAGCGGGCCTGCCTCTCCCGGGGAACCGTACGGAACTACCTCTCCGCCGCCGCCGCGAAACTGGGCGCGGAGAACCGGCACACGGCGGTCCGTCTCGCCCGGGAGCGCGGTTGGGTATAGTGAGCAGCGCGCCACGGCGCAACGCGGACGTAGCTCAGTTGGTAGAGCGCAACCTTGCCAAGGTTGAGGTCGCCAGTTCGAACCTGGTCGTCCGCTCCATGAGGAAAGGCCCCGGTCCTTGAGACCGGGGCCTTTTCCATGCCCTGACCCGGGTGGGGTCCACCACCGCTCGGCGCTGGACCCCACCCGGTCGGCCGGTCGGCTAGGACCAGGCGGTGCCGGTCAGCTGCTCGTACGCCTCCACGTACTTGGCGCGGGTCGCCGCCACCACCGAGGGCGGCAGCGCGGGCGGCGGCTGCTCGGCGCGGCGGTCCCAGCCGGAGGCGGGGGAGGTGAGCCAGTCCCTGACGTACTGCTTGTCGTACGAGGGCTGGGGGCGGCCGGGCTGCCAGGAGGCGGCGGGCCAGAAACGCGATGAGTCCGGGGTGAGCACCTCGTCGGCGAGGACCAGCCCACCGTCACCGTCGAGCCCGAACTCGAACTTGGTGTCGGCGAGGATGATGCCCCGGTCGCGGGCGATATCGCGGGCGCGGCCGTAGACGGCGAGCGTGGTCTGACGCAGCAGGGCGGCGGTCTCGGCACCGACCTGGCGGGCGACCTCCTCGTAACTGACGTTCTCGTCGTGGTCGCCGACGGCGGCCTTGGTCGCCGGGGTGAAGATCGGGGCGGGCAGCTCGGAGCCGTCGCTCAGACCCTCGGGGAGCGCGAGGCCGCAGACGGTGCGGGAGCTCTCGTACTCCGCCAGGCCCGACCCGGTGAGGTAGCCACGGGCCACGCACTCGACCGGGACCATCCGCAGGGAGCGGCAGACCAGGGTGCGGCCCTCCCAGTCGGCCGGGGCGCCGTCGGGGAGCTCGGTGCTGAGGACGTGGTGGGGGACGAGGTCCTGAAGGAGGTCGAACCACCAGAGGGAGAGCTGGGTGAGGACCCGGCCCTTGTCGGGGATCTCCGTGGGCAGCACCCAGTCATAGGCGGAGATACGGTCGCTGGCGACCATGACGAGGTCCCCGGCCTCGTTCTGGTACAGGTCGCGCACCTTGCCGGTGTGCAGATGCACCAGACCCGGCACCTGAAGCGGTTCGGGCTTTTCGACGAATCCGGACACGGTTCCTCCCCGTGGTTCTGACAACTGGTGCCGATTGTTCCGCATGGTGTGGCGGAGCGCGGGGTGGGGGCGGGGCAAGGGTGGTGGGACAGGGGCGGGGTGCCGTCAGGACGGATCACGGATCGCCGTCAGTCCCGTTTGCAGATGCGGTCCAGCAGGTTCGCGGTCGCGCGCTGGACACGGGGGTCCACATGCCCCGGCCGGTCGAGCGCCGGTGACCAGGCGAAGGTGCCGGAGGCGAAGACGAGGGCCCCGGACGGGGAGCGGTAGAGGGAGGTCTCCTGGTAGCGGATCACTCCGTCGCCGTCGCGGTACGGGGAGTGGGCCAGCAGGATGCGCCGGAGGTGATCGGGGAGCGGGGTGCGGGGGAAGTAGCGGTCGGCCTCGCCCGCGACGAGTCCGGGCAGTTCGTCGCCCTCCCCCGCGCCGGTGTTCTCCCACAGCCAGTGGTTGGCGTTCCGCACGATCAGCGGGTGCGGTTCGGGCACCCGCCCCACGTACTGGATGCCGAGCAGTTGCTGCTCGGGCCGGTCGACCTCGCGCCACAGCGCCGGCTTGCCGGGGCCGCGGCGCTTGCGGCAGGTCAGCAGCCGGTCGGCCCTTCCGGAGGGCGAGGCTCCGAGCTGGACCTGCCAGTACATCGTGTTGGCGGAGAGGAAGACGAGCGAGGTGCCGTGGTCGCGGGCCGCCTCCACGGTGCGGCGCATCGCCGCCGACCAGTACTCGTCATGACCGGGGAAGACCAGCCCCCGGTAGCGCGTGGGGTCGACCCGGCCCGCGTGGAGATCGCTGGTGTTGGCGTAGGCGAGGTCGTATCCGTACCGCTCGGCCCAGCGGATGAAGTCATAGGCGTGGCCGACGTGCATCGGCAGCCCGGATCCCGCGTACGGCCGGTCGAAGGAGACCGTGACAGCCGCGTCCCGCTCCCCGAGCAGCCTCCCCTCGCCGTCCCACGCGTGGTAGAGGCTCGCGCCCGTACGGCCATCCTCCGGATAGAGGTTGTACGCCTGCCAGGTGATGTCCGGCAGCAACAGCAGCAGATCGGCGGGGTGCTCGTCCCGGATGGTGAACGGAATGTGGGAGCGGTGTCCGTCGATGGTCGTCAGAACCGCGACATAGGCGCCGATCACCCAGTCCGGGGGAACCTGGAGCCGCCAGGAGAGCCACCAGTGGTGGCAGGAGACCGTCCGGTCGGCGGTGAGCGGCGACGGCTGCACGATCCCGGGGAGCCGCGGGCTGGTGGTGGCCTTGAACGCGTTGTGGCCCGCGTAGTGGCCGATGCGGTAGACGTCCACCGAGAACTGCTGGGGCGGGTCCACCGTGATGTGGAAGTCGATCGCCTCCCCCGGTGAGACCGCTCCCGCCGAGGCGAAGCCCTTGATCTGCCGCCGTACGTCGTCGGCGGTACGCACCCCGCTCGGCCTGCCCAGATCCGGATCCGCGTACCAGGGGACCACCTTGCCGCTGGCGTCGAGATACTGCTCGCTCGCCCGCAGCCACGGCAACGGCCCCTGTCCGAACGGATCGGACACGGCATGGGCCAGCGCACCCGATTCCCACCGCCCGATGTGCCGCTCCGCCCCCATGCGCCCTCCCTCGGTGCCCCGGACGGACGTGATGCCCCCGGACAGGCCTGGAGCGCCGAAACCTTCGGCGCTCTCCTCCAGCACATCACATAACGCATGCACGCCGTCACCCTTCGTCGTGAATTGTTGCCTCCTCGACCATCCCGCCGTGGCAGAACGCCAGCCCTGGGCAGGTCGCCCTGGGGGCGGGGCGGTGGACGAGGGGTCGTACGGAGTCACTCCGGGCGCGGGGTCTCACCCGGGTCGTACGGAACGGGCGCGGGCTCAGGACAGTGCGCGGGGTCGCTGACGCGCGGGAAGCGGCGCGGACGCGGACGGTGGTGGTGTACCCCTGCTCGGCGCGCGACAGGCGTGCGCAGGGCGCACCGGTCCCGGCGGAAGCCCGCGATCCAGCGCGCGCCGGTGGTACGGAGGTGGGGACGGGGCGTGGAGGACACGCGCGGAGGTGAGCCGGACAGCGGCTCGGTGCGGGCCGCCCGGGGAGCGGGCGGTGCGAGCCGCAGGGGGCGCGGGCAGTGCGAGCCGCCCGGGGCGCGGGCGCCCGTGGGGCGCGGAGCCGAGCGGGTGGCCTGGAGGCGTGCGGGGGGCCTGGAGGGCGGCGGCGGAGGGCACCGGGGGCGAAACGGGCAGGTCGGGGCCGCGGGCCCAGCATGATCCAAACGAGAGGCCCCTGGCTGGTCGCAGCCCGCGACGAGCGGCTGTGACCAGCACCTGCACACCAGGCGCTAGACGAGTCGGACCGGCTTCTCCACCCGGACACCGGCCGCCTGGAGCCAGTTGCGGAGCGGCCCCGGATCGCCGTCCTCGGTCAGGCTGAGCACCGGTGACATCAGTTCGGGACAACGCTCGCCCCGGATGAGCAGGACGGGACCGTCGAGCCAGTCGAGGCCGGGCGCGGCGCCCGCCGTGTCGACCGCGGCACAGCAGACCATGGCGGTGACATGGTCGGCGAGCAGTTCCCGCCCGGTACGGGGCGGCAGGAGGGGGAAGAGCGGCAGGGGGTCGGCTCCCCAGCCGTCGCACGCGCTCCCCGGGCTCCCGGCGATCGGCCCGGCCGCCGCCGCTTCGCGCAGAGCGTCCTCCCGGGCGACCGCCGCGCTGATGCCCGCCGCGAGCGCCTCCCCCTGTTCCGTACCGTGTTCCGGCTGTTCTAGCCGTTCTAGCCGTTCCGGCTGTTCTGGTTGTTCCGGCTGCTCTGCTTGTTCTGGTTGTTCCGGCTGCTCTGGCCGCTCCGCCGGTTCCGTTGGCTGTTCCGCGCCCCGGCCCGTCAGATGGCCCAGTACCCGGGCGAGCGTCGGACCCTCCGGGCCGCCGACGGCGCGTACCCCCAGTTCGTCCAGGACACGATGGAGCCTGGCGGCCTCCGTACGCCACTTACGGTCCACGACCTCCTCCGGATACTGCTGCCAGTCCACCGGGGACCAGTCGGCGCCGGACTCGGCTGGACCGCCGTGGAAGAGGCGGGCGGCGAGCAGGGAGGTCGCCTGGTCGACCGCTCCGGGCTCCTCCAGCAGGTCACAGGCGGGCCGCTCACCCAGACGTGAGGTGAAGCCCTCGGCGAGCCGGTCCCGGCGGGAGAGCTCGGTGAGCGCCGAGACGACGCCCGCGTCCAGCCGGGAGGGCCAGCGGCCCATGCGCCAGGCGGGCAGGGCGACCCGGGTCAGCAGCCTGTCCCACCCCGCGTACGCCAGGCCGACCTGTTCCTGGGCGACGATCCGCAGCCCGTAGTCCACCGCCTGGGCACGCTCCGAAGCGGCGGCGGCGACCCCGCGCTCCATCTCCCCCGCGTGCGCCCGGCACCCGCGCAACAACAGCCGCGCGATCCCTCCGACAAGGCTTCCCAGGCCTCTCGCCACCTGCCGCAGCGGGCGTATGAGTCCATGGCCGGGCCGGGACGCCACCGCGACGGCCGCGTCGAGCCCCCGGACGAACCGGCGCGCGGCCGCTATGTCGGGATGCGCCGAGAGCCCGGTCCCGGCCACCACGGGCGCGAGCAGGGCGCGCAGCTCACCGACCCGCATCCACCACAGGAAGGGCGAACCGATCACCAGCACGGGCGCCTCGGCCGAGCGGTGGCGCGCCGTCGGTATCGCCGACAGCCGGGCATGGGCGGGATGGGAACGGTCCTCCAGCCAGCTGTCGCAGTCCGGCGTGAGCGCCAGCGCGGAGGGGGCGGGCACCTGGAGGCGGTCGGCGAGGTCACGCACGAGCCGGTAGAGATCCGGAGCCGCGTGCTCTGGCAGCTCGACGGTGGGGCTGAGGGCGGGACTGGCTCGGGTGATCACCGCGGCCACGACGGCGGCCAGCAACAGGACGACGACGGCGGCCACCCCGAGGACCCAGCGCGCGATGTCCCACCCCGCGCCCGTCATATGTCCCGTCGCACCGCCTGTGAGGAGCACGATGGCGAAGGCGGCGGGCAACAACGCGACGGCCAGCGCTCTGCCGCGCACGCGCAGGATGGCCAGCGCCCGCGAACGCGCGGCCTGCGCTCCGATCGACTCGCCGATACCGGTGGCGGACACGGCCGATCTCACCCCCTCTGCTGCTGCCCTGCGACGGTGGTCACTCCCCCACTGTGGCACCGCCCACTGACATCGCAATGCCGGTGGGCCAAGTGCCGGAACACCTGCGCCGCACCCTAGTTGGGGCACAGGCGGGCGTCATCCGGATGGCTCAGTGTCACCCGATGGAATGGCGCGGGAGCCATGTCCCGCCGTGCCTGGGCCGGCCCGCCACCGAGGGCGCGCGGCCCCGGATCGCGCGGTGGCGGACCGGGCCGAAAGGGGGGCGGACCGGACACATGGGCAGCTACGTTCCACGGGCCGCGCGGGCGCGCCGACGGTCCACGGAGAGCCCGCGGAGCACCGTATGAGTGCTGGCCGGCGCGTACGGGGAAGGCCTGACGCGGTGGGGTGATCACCCGTGTCCGCGGGCCAGGGGTGACGGCACGGGAGGGAACCGGCGTACGCGGGCGCGCGACCGCGAGAAGTGCAGGTCAGGGGCGCACGGACGCGGGCGGTCGGCGACGCGTACAGAGGTCTGTCGAGAAGGCGCGAAGAGACCGCACGCCCTGAGCATCCGCACCGGCGCGCCCTCTGAGACCGGTTGATGCCCGGGTTCGGGACCAGCCGAGATTCTGGTTCGGGACCGGTCGATGCCCGGGTTCGGGACCGGTCCGAGCCCGGGTTCGGGACCAGTCGATGCCCGGAGCCCTCACCACGGCGCCCAGGCCCCCGGCTGGGCGGGCGGGGGCGGCTGGGGCGCGGAACGGGCCGAGGGCGAACCCCGGACCCGAGCGCGGTACCTCTCGTGCGGCGGGCGGGCACCGCGTACGGCGTACCGGCGCCCGCCGCGCACCGGGCGGTCTACTCCTCCGCCGCCGTCAGGGCGATGTCCGTACGGTGCTGCCCGCCGTCCAGACGGATCCGGCCGATCGCCGCGTACGCCCGCTCGCGCGCCTGCCGCAGGTCCTTCCCGGTCGCGGTCACCGAGAGCACCCGGCCGCCCGCACTCACGACGGCGTCGCCCTCGCGCCGGGTCCCGGCGTGCAGGACATAGGCGTGCGGAGCGTCCGTCTCCGCGACCTCGGTGAGCCCCTCGATCGGGTCGCCGGTACGCGGAGTGCCCGGGTAGTTGTGCGAGGCGACGACGACGGTGACGGCGGCGTCGTCCCGCCATCGCAGCGGCGGCTGGTCGTCGAGGGTGCCGTCGGCGGCGCGGAGCAGCAGGCCCGCGAGGGGGGTCCGCAGCCGGGCGAGCACGACCTGGGTCTCGGGGTCACCGAAGCGCGCGTTGAACTCGATCACCCGGACCCCGCGCGAGGTGATCGCGAGCCCCGCGTAGAGCAGGCCACAGAAGGGGGTTCCGCGTCGCCGCAGTTCGTCCACGGTGGGCTGGAGCACGCTCTCCAGGACCTCGTCCACCAGCTTGGGGTCGGCCCACGGCAGCGGCGAGTAGGCGCCCATGCCCCCGGTGTTGGGGCCCTCGTCGCCGTCGAGGGCGCGCTTGAAGTCCTGTGCGGGGGTGAGCGGCACGACCGTACGGCCGTCGGTGACGGCGAAGAGCGAAACCTCGGGGCCGTCGAGGAACTCCTCGATCACGACGCGGTCGCAGGCGAGCGCGTGCTCGCGGGCGGCGGCCAGGTCGGCGGTGACGACAACGCCCTTCCCGGCCGCGAGGCCGTCGTCCTTGACGACGTAGGGAGCGCCGAAGGCGTCGAGGGCCTCGTCGATCTCCTCGGCGTTGGCACAGACATAACTCCGCGCCGTCGGCACCCCGGCCGCAGCCATGATCTCCTTGGCGAACGCCTTGGAGCCTTCCAGTTGGGCCGCCTCGCGGGAGGGGCCGAAGCAGGGGATGCCCGCGGCGCGCACGGCGTCGGCGACCCCGGCGACGAGCGGCGCCTCCGGGCCGACGACGACGAGCCCGGCCTCCAGCTCGTGGGCGAGCCGGGCGACGGCGTCGCCGTCCTGGGCGTCGACCGGGTGCAGTTCGGCGACCTCGCCGATGCCTGCGTTACCGGGTGCGCAGTGCACCGCGGTGACGTCGGGGTCGAGGGAGAGAGAGCGGCACAGGGCGTGTTCGCGGGCGCCGCCGCCGATGACGAGGACCTTCACGCCCGTCAGCCTAACCGCCGCCGGTCTCGGCGCTGTACGCCCCTCCTAAGTGGGCCTCCCCGCCGTTCGTACGTTCCTCCAGGGCGCGGGGTCGTCGGTCGGCGCCGCCAGGGCCTCGTCACTCGTTGGGGAACTCCTCTATGACCGTCGCTCCGAGCTCCCGGACGATCAGATCGTGCCCGGAGAGCGCGGAGTCGACCAGATCCGGATCGTCATCCTCCGGAACGTCGTCCTCCAGCGCGACCGACGGCGGAGGCGGTACGGGGGCGGCCACAGGCGGCGGCGACGCGGGCCGGGGCGGGGCGGCGGAGGCCGACACGGCCGGAGGGGTGCTCGGCTGCGGGGGCGCGACAGGCGGGGGCCCCGCGGGCCGGGCGGCCGGAGGCGGAGCCGGACGTCCACCGCCGGCGAAGCCACCACCGCCGAAACCGCCACCGGACGGTGCGGAGGGACCGGGTCCGCCCACGCCACCCGAGGGATCGACGATCGCTTCCAGCTTCCATCCCACGTTGAACTGCTCGGCGAGCGCCTGCCGCAGCACGTCCTCGCTGCCACTGCTCGTGAACGTGTCGCGAGCACCGGCGTTGACGAAGCCGATCTGGAGCGTGGTGCCGTCGAAGCCCGCGACATGGGCGTTCTGGCTCAGCAGGATCCAGGTGAAGCGTCGGCGGTTCTTGACCGCCTCCAGGATGTCCGGCCACATGTTCCGCACCTGTCCGGCGCCCTGGGTCATGGCGCCGGACGGCGCGGCGGAAGCGGGCGCGGACCCGGCGGACGGCGCCCCCGGGGGCGCGCTCGGCTGCGCGGGCGCGGGCCGTGGACCCTGGCCCGGGGCGGCCGCGGTCGGCCAGCCCCCGGGCCGCCGGGCGCTCTCGGCGGCGGGGGTGGTGGGAGCGCCGGCGGCGGGCCAGGCTCCCGGGCGGGCGGGAGGCTCGGCGGGTCCAGCCGGAGGCGCGGACGGAACGGGAGGAACGGCGTCGGAGACCGGAGCGGCGGTGGCCTCGGCCGGAGGAGTCGGAGGAACCGGAGGAGTGGGAGGAACCGGAGGGGCCTGAGCGGCCGGAGGAGTCGCGGGTCGCGGAGGCACACTGGGAGCCACGGCCGGAGCCGTCGGCACAGGCCCGGGAGCGGGCGCCCCGCCCCGTACGCCCTGACCCACCGGACCATCGGGACCAGGCATATGCGCGGCGGCGCCAGGGCCTGGGATGTACCCCATCGGCGGGGTGCCCGCGGGCGCCGCGGCCGCGAACGAGACACCACGCTCCAGCCGGTCGAGCCGCGCCTGCACCGACCGCTCGTCGTCATAGGCGGCGGGCAGCAGCACCCGCGCGCAGATCAGCTCCAGCTGGAGCCGGGGGGCGGTGGCACCGCGCATCTCCGTGAGCCCGGTGTTGACCAGGTCCGCGGCGCGGCTCAGCTCGGCGGCCCCGAGGACGGACGCCTGCCCTTGCATCCGCTCCAGCACATCGGCCGGGGCGTCGATCAGCCCCTTCTCCACCGCGTCCGGCACGGCGGCGAGGATCACCAGGTCCCGCAGGCGCTCCAGCAGGTCGGCGACGAAACGCCGGGGGTCATGGCCCCCTTCGATGACCCGGTCGACGACCTCGAACGCGGCCGCGCCGTCACCGGCCGCGAAGGCGTCGACGACCTCGTCGAGCAGCGCCCCGTCGGTGTACCCCAGGAGGCCGGTGGCCATGGCATAGGTCACACCCTCCTCGGCCGCCCCCGCCAGCAGCTGGTCCATCACGGACATCGAGTCCCGCACGGACCCGGCCCCGGCCCGCACCACCAGAGGCAGCACCCCGTCGGCGACCGGGATCCCCTCCCGCTCACACACCTCACCCAGATACTCACGGAGCGTCCCCGGAGGCACCAGCCGGAACGGGTAGTGGTGCGTACGCGAACGGATCGTGCCGATGACCTTCTCGGGCTCGGTGGTCGCGAAGATGAACTTGAGGTGCTCCGGAGGCTCCTCGACCACCTTCAGCAGGGCGTTGAAGCCCTGCGGGGTGACCATATGGGCCTCGTCGATGATGTAGATCTTGTACCGGCTGCTGGCGGGCCCGAAGAAGGCCTTCTCCCGGAGGTCGCGCGCGTCGTCCACGCCTCCGTGGGAGGCGGCGTCGATCTCGATGACATCGATCGACCCCGGCCCGTTGCGCGCCAGATCGCGACAGGACTGGCACTCGCCGCAGGGCGTGGGCGTGGGACCTTGCTCACAGTTCAGACAGCGGGCCAGGATGCGCGCACTCGTCGTCTTGCCACAGCCGCGCGGCCCGCTGAACAGGTACGCGTGATTGACCCGGTTGTTCCGCAGGGCCTGCTGCAACGGGTCGGTGACATGCTCCTGCCCGATGACCTCGGCGAAGGACTCGGGGCGATAGCGGCGGTACAGCGCAAGGGACGACACATCTACGAGGTTATCGGGGGCCACCGACAACCGTGGCCCGTCACGCCTCCGGCCCTCTCCCGGCCCCGGCGCCTTCTCCCCGCCCCGGCCTCACCCCGGCGCCCGCACCCCACCCACGACCCCTCGGCCACGGCCACCGCCGCAGGCCCCCGGCCTCAGGACACCGGGCCTCAGGACTCCCGGGCCACAACGCAAAGGGCCCCTCACGCACCCGCCAGAGCCGACCTACCCTTGCTGCCTTCCGGCCCTGGGGGAGTTCAGTCAGATAGCGCCACGTGAGGGGCTGCGCCAAGGGTACCCGATGCCCGGGGCGGCGAACGAGTTCGCGAGCACTCCCCCGCGTCTTGTATTGTTTGCCGCGGAGGATTCGCCTAGTGGCCTAGGGCGCACGCTTGGAAAGCGTGTTGGGGGCAACCCCTCACGAGTTCGAATCTCGTATCCTCCGCCAGTGCCTCACCGGGCACGATGTCGAAGGGCCCCACCGGAAAC
>NZ_JBHVHF010000092.1:0-25222 GCF_042800315.1 Streptomyces sp. NPDC057638 | reverse complement strand
CCCTTTCCTCAGGAACTCACATCCCGAGCTTCCCGGGCATCAGCCGGGGAGAGCCAGGGATCAGCTGCACCCGCTGGTGGATCCGCAGCCCTCGCAGATGTAGCAGGAGCCCGCCCGCTGCATCTTCGTACCGCAGGAGAAGCACAGCGGCGCGTCCGCGCTGATGCCGAGCTGCATCTCGACCAGCTCGGCCGAGGTGTGGACCTGCTGGGGCGCCGCCGGGGCCGGGGCGGCCGGAGCCACGGCCAGCGCGGGCTGCTCCTGCTGGCGCGGGGCGGACTGGGCCAGGCCCTCGACATCGACCTCGTCGTCGGCGGGCTCGTACGAGCCGGTCTCCAGGTGGCGCTGACGCTCCTCGGCCGAGTGGATGCCGAGCGCCGAGCGGGTCTCGAACGGCAGGAAGTCCAGCGCCAGGCGGCGGAAGATGTAGTCGACGATCGACTGCGCCATCCGTACGTCCGGGTCGTCCGTCATGCCGGCCGGCTCGAAGCGCATGTTGGTGAACTTCGAGACGTACGTCTCCAGCGGCACACCGTACTGGAGGCCGACCGAGACGGCGATGGAGAAGGCGTCCATCATGCCCGCGAGCGTCGAGCCCTGCTTGGACATCTTGAGGAAGACCTCGCCGAGACCGTCGTCCGGGTAGGAGTTGGCGGTCATATAGCCTTCGGCGCCACCGACGGTGAAGGAGGTGGTGATGCCCGGGCGGCCCTTCGGGAGGCGCTTGCGGACGGGGCGGTACTCGACGACCTTCTCGACCGCGGACCGGATGGTCTCCTCGGCCTTCTCGGTGATCTCCGCCTTCTCCTTCTCCTTGGTCTTCGCGGAGAGGGGCTGGCCGACCTTGCAGTTGTCGCGGTAGATCGCGAGCGCCTTGACGCCCATCTTCCAGGCCTCGAAGTAGATCTCCTCGACCTCCTCGACGGTCGCCGACTCCGGCATGTTGACCGTCTTGGAGAGCGCGCCGGAGATCCAGGGCTGGATCGCGGCCATCATCCGGACGTGGCCCATCGCGGAGATGGAACGCTCACCCATGGCGCAGTCGAAGACCTCGTAGTGCTCGGTCTTCAGAGCGGGCGCGTCGATCACGTTGCCGTGCTCGGCGATGTGGGCGACGATCGCCTCGATCTGCTCGGCCTGGTAGCCGAGACGGCGCAGCGCCTGGGGCACGGTGCCGTTGACGATCTGCATCGAGCCGCCGCCGACCAGCTTCTTGAACTTGACCAGGGCGAGGTCGGGCTCCAGTCCGGTGGTGTCACAGGACATGGCCAGACCGATGGTGCCGGTCGGGGCGATCACCGAGGCCTGGGCGTTACGGAAGCCGTTCCTCTCACCCAGGCGGATCACGTCCTGCCAGGCCTCCGTGGCGGCGGCCCAGATCGGGGTGTCCAGGTCGTCCATGCGCGGGGCGGTGGCGTTGGCGTCGGCGTGCTGCTTCATGACGCGCTGGTGCGGCTCGGCGTTACGGGCGTAGCCGTCGTACGCGCCGACGACACCGGCCAGCTCGGCCGAGCGCCGGTAGGAGGCGCTGGTCATCAGCGAGGTGATGGCACCGGCCAGGGCGCGGCCACCGTCGCTGTCGTAGGCGTGGCCGGTGGCCATCAGCAGGGCGCCGAGGTTGGCGTACCCGATGCCGAGCTGGCGGAAGGCGCGGGTGTTCTCGCCGATCTTCTGGGTCGGGAAGTCGGCGAAGCAGATGGAGATGTCCATCGCCGTGATGACCAGCTCCACGACCTTGGTGAAGCGCTCGACGTCGAAGGACTGGCTGCCCTCGCCGTCGTCCTTGAGGAACTTCATCAGGTTCAGCGAGGCGAGGTTGCAGGACGTGTTGTCCAGGTGCATGTACTCGCTGCACGGGTTCGAGCCGTTGATCCGGCCCGACTCGGGGCAGGTGTGCCAGCGGTTGATGGTGTCGTCGTACTGGATGCCGGGATCGGCGCAGGCCCACGCGGCCTCGGCCATCTTGCGGAAGAGCCCCTTGGCGTCGACCTCCTCGATGACCTCGCCGGTCATCCGGGCGCGCAGCCCGAAGCGGGAGCCCGTCTCGACCGCCCGCATGAACTCGTCGTTGACCCGGACGGAGTTGTTGGCGTTCTGGTACTGGACGGAGGTGATGTCGTCCCCGCCCAGGTCCATGTCGAAGCCCGCGTCCCGCAGGGCACGGATCTTCTCCTCCTCCTTCACCTTGGTCTCGATGAAGCTCTCGATGTCGGGGTGGTCGACATCGAGGATCACCATCTTGGCGGCACGCCGGGTGGCACCGCCGGACTTGATGGTTCCGGCGGAGGCGTCGGCGCCCCGCATAAAGGAGACCGGGCCGGAGGCGTTGCCGCCGGAGGAGAGGAGTTCCTTGGAGGAACGGATCCGGGAGAGGTTCAGACCGGCGCCCGAACCGCCCTTGAAGATCATGCCCTCTTCCTTGTACCAGTCGAGGATCGACTCCATGGAGTCGTCGACGGACAGGATGAAGCAGGCGGAGACCTGCTGCGGCTGGGGCGTGCCGACGTTGAACCACACCGGCGAGTTGAAGCTGAAGATCTGGTGAAGGAGGGCGTACGCCAGCTCGTGCTCGAAGATCTCGGCGTCGGCGGGCGAGGCGAAGTACTTGTACTCCTCGCCGGCCGCCCGGTACGTCTTCACGATCCGGTCGATCAGCTGCTTGAGGCCGGTCTCACGCTGGGGCGTGCCCACGGCCCCGCGGAAGTACTTGCTGGTGACGATGTTGACCGCGTTCACCGACCAGAAGTCGGGGAACTCGACGCCACGCTGCTCGAAGTTGACCGAGCCGTCGCGCCAATTGGTCATGACGACGTCACGGCGCTCCCAGACCACCTCGTCGTACGGGTGCACGCCGGGGGTGGTGTGGACACGCTCGATGCGCAGCCCCTTGCTGGCCTTGGTTCCCTTGGCGCGGGACCCTCGTGCCGGGCCGCTCGTCGTCTCTGTCATGCCGCCTCCCATATACGGGCAAAAACGCCCTGAAGTGCCCAGATCTTCCCGGGGCACAGTCTGTGTCTGTTGTTCCGAGCGCCCCACTGCACCCGGAACGGCTCTTGCTGCCACCCGCTCCGCCGGGCGGCGCCCACCGACCTCGGTGGTCCGGACGACCGGACGACCGGGCGACCGGACGCACCGGTTCGCCGCGGACCGTCCGTGGCCGCGCCGCTAGTCGGCCGCGGTGGCGGGTCCGGGGACCGCCAGATGCTCGGCGCAGCAACCGGCACCCCGCACCGGGGGTCGTTGCTCGCGCAGTTCCGCGATGGCGGCCTCGAAGTCCTCAAGTGAGTCGAACGCCCGGTACACGGACGCGAAGCGCAGGTAGGCGACGAGGTCGAGCTCCTGCAGGGGGCCGAGTATGGCCAGACCCACATCGTGGGTGGTCAGCTCGGCACTCCCGGTGGCGCGCACCGCCTCCTCGACCCGCTGGCCGAGCTTGGCGAGGGCGTCCTCGGTGACCGGCCGCCCCTGGCATGCCTTGCGCACACCAGAGATGACCTTGGTACGGCTGAAGGGCTCGGTCACACCGCTGCGCTTGATCACCATCAGCGACGCGGTCTCCACCGTCGTGAAACGGCGGGAACAGTCGGGGCACTGCCGCCGGCGCCTGATCGACGTCCCGTCGTCGGTGGTGCGACTGTCGACGACCCGGCTGTCGGGGTGCCTGCAGAAGGGGCAGTGCATGGTTCCCAACCCTCCCTCATGGCACGACTGAATAGCCTCGACGATCCGGTCCGAAACCTTCCGAGCCCTCCGAAGCAGCCCCAAGCATAGGCGATGCCTCGGACAGCCAAGGACCGGGGACCACAACTTGTGGGCAGTGCCCACAATCCAACCACTACATCTGGGGTTTGATCGCACTTTGGGTACACACGCGTGTCGCGCGACAGACCGCTGTCGCCCAGGGCGTACGGGCGGTGACACCCCGGCTTCGGAAGGCCGCGCCCCGGGATCCGGCCCACCCGAACGGGCCAGACCGCCACCCGCCGCCCGCGGGAGCGCGACCGACTGTACCGAGCCGGGCGAGGGCTTGGGCGCCACGACCACCACCCGGGCCGAGCGCTCACGGAGAGTGAGCGCGAACCTCACGCCGCGAGCGTGCGGACTCACCGCCCGACCTCACCCCCGGAAAGAACCGAGGGCTCACCGGCAGACCCGGGTCACCCCAAAGAACCACAGAACCACAGAACCAACAGACCCACGGAACCCACAGATCCCAGAGCCGCCGGGCACAGGGCGGGACCCAGGTGTCGCGCAACTCCCCGGGCACCAGGAAAGCGCCCGGAACATGGAAACCCTGAAACCTGAAAGGGGCACGGGAAGCCTCACGCCACCCCTCGGCCGCCATCCAGCGGCCACCGGTCGTCCCGCACGAGCGTACGGGAAAAACCTGGCACCCCCGGACGCCGGACCCGGTGCGCGCATTCGCGTACCGGTGATGCGAGACTGGGTGCGGATCCACGGATCCGCGGATTACCAGCCCCCGGTCCCCCCGGCCTCCCGGCCCGGCGGCATCCCCGGCAGCCCCGGCGGTGAGCGCGCGGGTTACGGTAATGGCGGGTAATTACCGCGCGGGCCGTGCAATCGGCCGCACGATTACCCCTCCGGGCAGTCATTCGCACATACACCCAAACACATGCGCGCGTAAGGCGATTTGCAATTTTTCACTCGAACGTGTGTTTGGCGCAACCTTTCGAAACCAACTACCGTTGTCCAGCTAGGGAGACCATTCGAGAGGGGCCGACGTGACCACCACCGCTGACAGTGCCACCATCACTGCCCAGGACCGCTCCCCGAGCCGATTCGAGCCGCTACACGCCATGAACGACGCAGCCACGAACCCCGATGCCACGGAGCCCTCGCGGACGGCGCGCTCGATGCCTGGTCGGCCCCCGGGCATCCGGGCGGACAGCTCCGGACTCACCGACCGGCAGCGACGGGTCATCGAGGTCATCCGGGACTCCGTGCAGCGTCGCGGCTACCCACCGTCGATGCGGGAGATCGGCCAGGCGGTCGGCCTGTCCAGCACCTCGTCCGTCGCCCACCAGCTCATGGCCCTGGAGCGCAAGGGCTTCCTGCGGCGCGACCCCCATCGGCCCCGGGCCTATGAGGTACGCGGCTCCGACCAGCCCAGCGCCCAGCCCACGGACACCACGGGCAAGCCCGCCGCCTCCTATGTCCCCCTGGTCGGCCGGATCGCGGCCGGTGGCCCGATCCTCGCCGAGGAGTCCGTCGAGGACGTCTTCCCACTGCCCCGGCAGCTCGTCGGCGACGGTGAGCTGTTCGTTCTCAAGGTCGTGGGCGACTCGATGATCGAGGCCGCGATCTGTGACGGCGACTGGGTGACCGTCCGTCGTCAGCCCGTCGCCGAGAATGGCGACATCGTGGCCGCCATGCTGGAGGGCGAGGCCACGGTCAAGCGCTTCAAGCGGGAGAACGGCCATGTGTGGCTGCTTCCGCACAACGCCGCCTACCAGCCCATCCCCGGTGATGACGCGACCATCCTGGGCAAGGTGGTGGCGGTGCTGCGGCGGGTGTGATGTCGCCCCGCCTCCGACCAGGCCCCGGGACCCACTGCGCCGGTCCCGGGGTCCTGTCATGCCGCACGCGCCCCTCAAGGTCGACGCGACCCCCGGCACCGGCCGGTGTCGAAGCACCCCTCAACACCGGCCCGTAGCGAAGAACACCGGCCCGTGTCGAAGCGCCCCTCAACGCCGGTCAGTGCCGTCACCGGTCAGTGCCGTCTCACGCGCCGTCCGCCTTCGCGGCGGCGTCGATCGCGGCCAGGGAGCGACGGGCCTGATTGCGGTCGGTGGTGTACCAGAAGTCGGGCAGGGAGGAGCGGAGGAATCCGCCGTACCGCGCGGTGGCGATACGGGGGTCAAGGATCGCGACGACGCCCCGGTCACCGGTCGCCCGGACCAGACGCCCGGCGCCCTGCGCCATCAGCAGCGCCGCATGGGTGGCGGCGACCGCCATGAAGCCGTTTCCACCGGCCTCCTCCACCGCCTTCTGGCGGGCGCTCATCAGCGGGTCGTCGGGGCGGGGGAAGGGAATGCGGTCCATCACCACAAGCTGGCAGCTCGGGCCGGGGACATCGACCCCCTGCCAGAGCGAGAGGGTCCCGAAGAGACAGGTTCCCGGGTCGGCCGCGAACGTCTTGATCAGCTCGCCGAGCGTCTCCTCGCCCTGTAGCAGGATCGGCCGGTCCAGCCGCCCGCGGAGTTCCTCGGCGGCGGCCTGTGCGGCGCGCATCGAGGAGAAGAGGCCGAGCGTGCGCCCACCGGCGGCCTCCACCAGCTCCGCCAGTTCGTCCATCATGTCGGCCCGGGACCCCTCCCGGCCGGGCGTCGACAGATGGCGGGCCACATAGAGGATCCCCTGCTTGGGATAGTCGAAGGGCGAGCCGACGTCGAGGCCCTTCCACGGCGGCGCGTCCTCACCCTCCACTCCCTCCGGGGAGAGCCCGAGGGAGGCACCCACTCCGTTGAAGTCACCGCCGAGCTTGAGGGTCGCCGAGGTCAGGACCACCGAGCGGTCGGCGAAGAGCTTCTCCCGCAGCAGCCCCGAGACGGTCATGGGGGCGACCCGCAGGGAGGCGCCGAACCGGTCGTGGCGCTCGAACCAGACCACGTCGTACTCGGAGCCCAGGGTGATCCGCTCGGCCACCTCATGGACGTTCTCCACCGAGGCGAGGGCCTGCTTGCGGACCGCGTCCTCGTCCGCGACCGAGGAGTCACGGGTGGCGCCGATCGCCGAGATCACCGTGCGCGCCGCGTCCCGCAGGGTCACCAGGGCATGACCGAGGTCCTCGGGGATCTCCTCCAGACGGCCGGGCAGGGCCAGCTCCATCACCCGCTCAAAGCTCTCCGCCGCCGTCTGGAGGGCGTCCGCCGCCTTCTCGTTGACCAGTTTGGCCGCGCGCCGCACGGCCCGGTTGACCTGCCCTGGTGTGAGTTCTCCGGTGGCGGCGCCGGTGACCCGGGAGACCAGCTCATGGGCCTCGTCGATCACCAGGACCTCATGGGACGGCAGCACCGGGGCGCCCTCGATGGCGTCGATGGCCAGGAGCGCGTGGTTGGTGACGACGACATCCGCGAGCTTGGCCCGCTCACGGGCCGCCTCCGCGAAGCACTCCATCCCATACGCGCATTTGCTGGCGCCCAGACACTCCCGGGAGGAGACCGAGACCTGGGCCCAGGCCCGGTCGGAGACGCCCGGGGTCAGCGAGTCGCGGTCGCCGGTCTCCGTCTCGTCGGCCCAGTCCCGCATCCGCAGCAGGTCCTGGCCCAGCTTGCTGCTGGGGGCGGCGGCCTCGAACGGGTCGAAGAGCCCCTCCTCCTCGTCCTGCGGCACGCCCTCGTGGAGGCGGTGGAGGCAGAGATAGTTGGAGCGGCCCTTGAGCATCGCGAACTCGGGGCGGCGGCGCAGCAGCGGATGGAGCGCCTCCACCGTGCGCGGCAGATCACGCTCGACCAGCTGGCGCTGGAGGGCCAGCGTGGCCGTCGCGATCACCACCCGCTCCCCGTGCGCCACGGACGGCACCAGATAGCCGAGCGACTTTCCGGTGCCGGTCCCGGCCTGGACGAGGAGATGCGACCCGTCGTCGACGGCTTCGGCGACGGCTTCGGCCATGGCCAGCTGACCGGGCCTTTCCACACCACCGACGGCGGACACGGCGGCGTGGAGGAGTGCGGGGAGGGATGGCTTCGTCATAGGCCGTCCAGCCTACGGCCCGGCGGTGACAGCGGGTGCCGATCACGCCAGGTCCACCCACGCCCCCTCCGGTGCCGGACCGCCCAGCGCGTCGGCGCCCCTCCTCGGGCCGCGCGCCGAGCCCTCGGCCGCCCGTGCGCCCCCGGCTCACGCGAGCGGGTTCACCACCGTCCCGTACACCGCCGCGTGCGGCCGGTCGGAGCGGTCCCGGTACCCGTCGAGATGGAGCCGGTTGCGGTTGAGACAGAGCCGCTCGATCTCCGGTGTGAGCAGGTCGAACGTCTCGTACCGTTCCTTCAGTTCTGGGAAGCGCGCGTGGTAGCGGAGGATTTCGGCGCGCACGAGTGACCAGAATTCGAGTTCGGGGACCTCAAGCCACTCCTCGTACAGCGGAGCCAGGAAACGGAAGACGCCGATAAAGAGTCCCGAGTGGATGAACTGGGTGAGGAAGGCGGGCTCCTCGACCAGCAGGACCGCGCGGACCTCGTCGGGCATGGAGAGCTGCTCGGGCAGGGGGTGCGCGCTGATGTTGATGTCGTCGACGAAGTCCTTGATCGCGAGCCGTACGGGCACGTCCTGTTCGTCATAGACGACGATCGCATTCTCCCCGTGGGGCGAGAAGACCGTGCCGTAGCGGTAGAGGAAGTGCAGCAGTGGCGGGAGCAGCGCGGCGAGGAGATGGCGGAGCCAGACCGTCGGCGTCAGTCCGGAGCGGGCGACCAGCTCGGCCGTGAACGCCCGGCCGTCGCGGTCGGTGTGCAGCAGCGCGGCCAGCGTCCGGGCGCGCTCCCCGGGCGCGAGCCGGGGCTCCAGTGGCTCGCGCCAGATCGCACCGAGCAGTTCCCGGTACTGGTAGGGCACCTCCGGCAGCGCGTCGTACAGGGGATGCGCGACGGTGACCGAGGCCACCTCGCCCAGCAGGATCACCCGGCACTCGTCCCGCAGAAACGGATCACCGTCCCGCAGCCCCTGCACCCAGCCCGTCACGGCGGGGGCGGCGACCGTCCGCTCGGTGGGCAGTCCCCGCCAGACGAGGGTGTTGAGGATGGAGAGCGGCAGTTTCAGGGTGTGGCGCTCGGGCCGGTCCAGGTTCATGAAGGTCCGTACCGACTGCTGTGGCAGTCGCCGGTCACCGTCGCTGGGCAGTGGCACGATGTCGCCGCGCGCCACGGCGGGGGCGAAGAGGGGCAGCACGATCTCGTCCCACTGCCAGGGGTGGATGGGGAGGTAGAGATAGGCGGCGGGGTCGAGCCCCCGGGAGCGCAGTACGGCGGCGAAGGTGTCGCGGACCGCTCCGCCCAGCTCACGGGCGTACAGGGCGTCCGCGGTGGCGAGGCCGGGAACGCCCCGGTAGACGGCGGTCCCCGAGCGCACCGCGATCCAGGGCAGGGCGACGGGTCTGCGGGCCTCGGGCGCCCAGGTGGCGGTGTCCCGGGCGGAGAATCCCATACGCCCCTTGTTCATCACCAGCCAGGGATGTCCGGTCTGGTGGCCCTCGATGTCCGCGTAGCTCAGGTCGGCGAGTTCGGCGGCGGTGAGGGCGTCGGCGTCCAGCCCGGTGTCGGAGGCGAGGGTGACCGTCAGTTCCCGCAGCAGATGGCCGAGGGTGGCGCCGTCGAGTCCGAGCAGGGTGCGGGCGCGGACGAGGAAGTCCAGAGGGTCACGGTAGGGGCGTCCGTCGTGCTCGATGGTGGCGGGGAGTACCCGCCAGCTGCCGTACGCCCCACGCCGGGCCGCGAAGGAGAGGGTGAACCCGTCGTCGACGCGGAGGATGTGCCGCCGCGGCCCGGCGGAGGAATCGGTGCGCCGCTCGGGCTCGGCGGAGGACTCGGGTTCGGCAGGGGACTCGGCGGAGGGCTCGGTGTCGGCGGCGGGCGCGAGGACCGGCTCGACCAGTCCTTCGTACGCGAACTCCCCCACCAGCTTGGCGAGGAGTCGCGTCGACGCCCGCTCCCAGGTCTCCGCGGTGAGTCCCGGCGGTGCGCACAGAACGGGCGTCCGCAGCTCGTCGGGGCCGGGGGGGACGGGGGAATTCGGCACAAGGGCTCCTTGGTGGGATGGGCACATCGTGGTGTCGCGAGTGGTTCAGAGCACGTCCCGCAGCGCGCGGTCACGGACCATCAGGGCCGCGCGCTTCTCGGGAAGGTCGAGTTCGGCGCTCAGGCGGAACCCTCCGCTCAGGAAGGCGGCGAGGGAGGGCGTGTTACGGAGGTCCGGTTCGGCGACGACCCGCGCGCAGCGGGGGCGCATATCGAGGATGAGGTCGGCGACGGCCCTGATCAGCAGGGAGCCAAGACCACGGCCGCGGTGCGCGGCGTCGCCGAGGAGGAGATGGATCCCGGTGTCATGCGGTCGGGCGGGGTAGTGGGCGGCCAGGGCATCGAGGTCGGCGCGGTAGATCTCGAAGTAGCCCACGGGAGTGCCGTCGAGCGCCCCGAGACAGGGCAGGCTCCGACCGTCCCCGTCGAGCTGGGTCCGCAGATGGGCGGCGGTCCGTTCGACAGGACCGGCCAGGTCCCAGGAGGCGGCCACGACGGGATCGTTCATCCACGCCCCGATCAGCCTCAGATCTCTCTGCAACCGCACTGGCACCAGGCGGAACACCCCCATCGCTGTCACAGCGGCGCGCCAACCACGCACACCGTCGAGAGGATCCCCAGCGACCGGGATGTCATGTACACCCCGGCGCTCGATTCCACGGCCGGTGCTCGCGTCGGCGGGAGGCACAGGGGCGCGCTCTTCTCTGGGGGTCGGAGGCCGGAGGGAGTCCCGTCGCGCACACGGCCGCGGTCCTGCCGCGCCGCGCGCGTGCGTGCCGGGAGAGCACGCGTACGGGTGTACAGGGGCGACCTGGCCCGCCTCAGACGTGCAGCGGATTGGCGATCGTCACGTACACCGACTGGGTGTCGACCGGCCCGACGAGTTCATCGAGCCCCCGCATCCGGGTGAGCAGATTGGCCTTGACCCGCAGGGTGGGGGTGGCCAGCAGCTGTCCGGGCAGCGGGGAGCCAAGGCCCGTGACGGTGGTGAGGAACTGCCGCAGGGCGGCCAGCAGGACACGCTCGTCGGCGAGGCGCTGGGATCCGAAGGCGCCGATGAGACCGAAGATGTTGTTGATGGCGAGGTAGTACGCGAACCGCTCGTCGGTGACGTCGTCCGAGACGAAGGTGTCACTGAGCGCGCCGATGCCCGGAAGGCGCTGGTCCAGTTCGGCGCGGCGGGACTCGCGGAAGTAGTACCCCTGATTGTCGCGGTAGCGTCCGCCGGCGGGCCAGCCGTCGGAGTCCAGCAGCACGATGGTGTTCTGCTGGTGGGCCTCCAGCGCGACCCCGGCCATGGCGTCCAGCCAGAGCACGGGCCGCACCACGTGATCGAGGTAGCGCAGGAACCACTCGGCGGCGACGGCGGCGCAGGGCCGTCCGGTCCGCCGCACCAGATGGGCCACGATCCGGGCGAGCCGGGAATGGCTGGCGGACTGACCCGGCCAGGGCCGGGGTGAGGTGAGCGCGGCGACACAGACCGCGTCGTCCTGGGGACCGAAGGGATTGTGCCGGATCATCACATCGAGTCCGGGCACGGCCCCGCCCCCGGCGAGGTCGACGGCGCTGGTGTCGACCGCGAGCCAGGCCGGATCGCGCACGATGTCGAACCCGGGATGGGCCGCCCGCCAGCGCTCGGCGAGCCCGGTGCGCAGCAGCCGGTGCACCTCGACGCCCCGGTGCAGTTCCTTGCGGAGGTTCTCCCGGCGCGAGTTGGTGATCCTGACGCCGAGGGAGAGCTTGAGCATCGCCGGTACGCCGGGCCGGTGCACGGTCCTGATCGAGGAGGTGGGGTGCCAGGGCACACCGTGCGGACCGAGGTCATGGAGCAGCCCGGCCGCCAGCAGGGCTGTCACATCGGCGCGGTGCCGCAGCTCCCGCGCCTGCCAGGGGTGCACCGGCAGGGCGACGGCGCGCTCGGGCAGCGGCAGTTCGCCGAGCAGCCGTGCGGTGATCCGGTCGGCCGGCAGCACCCGGCCCTGTTCGGTCCAGGCGGAGTCGGTGGCGAGGACGGAGCGGTCCACGGCCATCCAGTGCAGCGGGAAGGAGCCGTGCAGCTCGGGCGAGTAGAGGCGCGCCTCGCTCTCGGAGAGCCCCTCCCGGCTCTTGGGCGTGGGGTGCAGCGGATGACCGAGGAGCAGTGACTGCTCGGCGGTGAGGAAGAGGTCCGCCCCGGCGGCGGGCGCGGGCCTCGCCCGCCGCGCGGCGATGAACCGGGCGGTATGCCGTACGGAGTCGGCGACCCGTCCCACCAGATCGCCGCCGTCGCCCTGGCCACCCTCGCGTCCGAGCAGCGCGGCGACGGTCACGGCGTCGGCGGGGACGGCGTCCTCGGGCGCGTCCGCGAGCACGGGCGGGCCGAAGCGATGCCACCCGGTCGGGGACCAGTAGCGCACGGGCACCAGGAGCGCGGTGCCACTGGCGGGGAGGGGCAGGCGCAGGGTGGGCCCGGCGGGGTCGGTGACGCCGTGCTCCCGTACCCAGCAGCGCAGCAGGCTCTCGACGGCGGCCGTGTCGGCGGCGCGCCGGGGGTCGGGGTGGTCGAGGGGCTCCGCCGGGGGCTGTGCCTGCTCGGTGGGGCTCCAGGGGTGCTGGCGGGGCACGGTCGGAACGGTTCCCGTGGTGCTCGCGCCGGGCGGGCGGCCGGGCACCGGCGCTCCGCCGGGCGGCGGGGGCCCGGCGGCGGTGGCCGCCAGCGGCGGCTCCCCCCCGGCCGGTGCCGTGGGGCCCGGCTCGGCGCGGGACGGTACGCATGGGGTGGGCGACGGATTCGCGATGGGGTGCATGGCGGGCTCCTCGGATTCGTCCGGTCGGGGGTGACGGCGGTTCCGCCCGTCAGGGGGATCCCTGGACGGCCGCGCCCTCGGCCGCGGCCAGCGCGTCCGCGAAACGGTCGAGGACGGCCTCGGCCTGGTCGTCGGTGAGGGTGAGTGGCGGCAGGAGACGGACGACGGCGGAGTGACGGCCGCCGAGTTCGACGATGAGCCCCCGGTCCAGACAGGCCCGCTGTACGGCCGCGGCCAGCGCCGGGGCAGGCGGCGGAACGAGTGCGTCCGGGGTGCTGTCCGCCGGATCGACCAACTCGACGCCGATCATCAGGCCCCGGCCGCGGACATCGCCGATGCTGGGGTGCGCGGCGGCCAGACCCTGGAGCCGCCCCAGCATCCGGGCGCCCAGTGTCGCGGCATGGTCGGCGAGCCGGTTCTCCCGGACGAAGGCCAGTGTCGCCGCGCCCGCCGCCATGGCGAGCTGGTTGCCCCGGAAGGTCCCCGCGTGGGCGCCGGGCTGCCAGACGTCGAGCGCGGACCGGTAGACGACGACGGCGAGCGGCAGGGAACCGCCGATCGCCTTGGAGAGCACCATCACATCGGGCCGCACACCGCTGCGTTCCACCGCCCAGAAGGTACCGGTCCGGCCGACGCCGGTCTGTACCTCGTCCACGACGAGCGGGATACCGCGTTCCTCGGTGATCCTCCGCATCCGCCGCATCCAGGCGTCCGGCGCCGGGATCACCCCGCCCTCACCCTGGACCGGTTCGAGGATCATCCCGGCCGGGGTGGGCACCCCGCCCTTGGGGTCGTCGAGCAGGGCCTCGGTCCAGCGGGCGCCCAGTTCGGCGCCCCGGTCGCCGCCGACGCCGAAGGGGCAGCGGTAGTCCTGGGGGAAGGGCAGCCGGGTCACCCGCACATCGGTGGCGCCCCCGGAGGCGCCGAGCGCTCCGGCGGTCATCCCGTGGTAGGCGCCGGTGAAGGCGAGGAGCCCCTGGCGGCCGGTGGCGGTGCGCACCAGCTTGAGCGCCGCCTCCACCGCGTCGGTCCCGGCGGGGCCGCAGAACTGGATCCGCGCGTCGTCGGCGAACTCCTGGGGCAGCGTGGCGAACAGCTCCGTGGTGAACGCGTCCTTGACGGGGGTGGCGAGGTCCAGGACGTGGAGCGGGGCCCCGGAGTCGATCACCTTCCGGACGGCTTCGAGCACCACGGGGTGGTTGTGACCGAGCGCCAGCGTGCCGGCGCCGGAGAGACAGTCGAGGTAGCGGCGCCCGTCCGCGCCCTCGATGGTGATCCCCCGCGCCCGTACGGGAACGATCGGAAGCGACCGCGCGTAGGTGCGGGCGGCGGACTCGCGGAGCGACTGCCGCCGCAGGATCCCCCGCTGTGCCTCCTCGGGCACGGCCGACGGCGCGGAAGCAGGTTCGGTCACGGCCACGGCTGTCGGTCCTCCGGCGGTAAGGCGGTGTATGTCTGTTGATACCGCGATGTATCGGGTCGGTCGGCTCTGTCGGGTGCGCTGTCACAGGGCGTCGCGCGTCGGCCGGTCCACCGCGTGCGTGCTCGCTGTGCTCCCCCGTATCTCCGTACGTACCAACGACGCGACGCGCCGGGAAGCACGGGCGGATCGAAGATCCTTCACAGGGGATCCGCATATGCGAGCCGTGAGGCGCGACCGGTGGACATGAGGAGGCATGACCGGAACCGGATACGGAATCAGAGACGGCGTTCTCGACGGGGCGGAGGCGGCGCTGTGCGGCGAGCGCGACGCCTGTAGGGTTCGCGGCGGTTCGAGGAGTTCACGGTTCAACGATGTCGTCGCGGTTCCGGCCGGGCGGTACGGCCGTTCCGGCCCGGGGCGCGGCAACACGGACGTCTCAGAGGGATCACCACATGCGACCCAAGCGCGCGATACGGAGGACGGCGTGCCTCGCCGCCGCCCTCGCCCTGGCCACGACCGGCTGCGAAGCACCCGGCGACAACACAGCACCCCCCACCGCCTCCGCGTCGTCCAGCGGCTCCGGTCAGGAACGGCCCTCCGTCCTGGAGGAGGTCAAGAAGCGCCTCAAGGAACACGGAATCGACCTCGACGAGTGGCGCGACGGCGAGTGGAAGACCTGGGACAAGGAGAAGTGGCTGCGCGAGGCCCGGGACTTCATCAACCCCATCATCGAGGGGTTGTGGAACCCGGAGCGGATGCGTGAGGCCGAGGCCGCCCCCGTACCCGGGCTGGAGCGCGCCGCACCCGGGGAGAAAGGGGTCACCGATCCGGCGCCCGCCCGGATCCCCGCGCGGGCGGTGCGGCCGCCCTACCGCGCCAGCGCCCCCGAGGCCGGAAAGGTCTTCTTCGACGGGCCGAACGGACCGATGGTCTGCTCGGGGACAGTGGTGCGGGACCCGGCCCGCCCCGGCCGGTCCAATCTGGTCTGGACGGCGGGCCACTGTGTCCACAAGGGCAAGGAGGGCGGCTGGTACCGGAACATCGCCTTCGTCCCCTCCTACAACGATCGCGCGGACTCCCACCAGGACGCGGCCCAGGAGGAGGTCGCCCCGCTGGGGGTCTGGTGGGCCGACTGGGCACAGACCTCGCCCCGGTGGATCGGCGAGGGCGCGCGGACCGGGGGCGCGGGGGCGCCCTTCGACTACGCGGTCATCCGGGTGGCCCCCGCGAAGGGGGCCGGCGGCCGGTCGCTGGAGGAGACGGTCGGCTCGGCGCTGCCGGTGGAGTTCGACGCCCCGGGCATGTCCGGGGTCGGCGCGCTGACCGCGACCGGGTATCCGGCCTCGGCGCCCTACGACGGCGAGCGGATGTTCCAGTGCTCCGGCCGCCCCGGGCGGCTCTCGGTGGACGAGGACGACCCGACCATGTACCGGATCGGCTGCACCATGACCGGAGGGGCCTCCGGCGGCGGCTGGGTGGGCCGGGGCCGGGACGGCGCGCCCGCCCTGATCTCCAACACCTCCATCGGTCCCGCCTCGGCGGGCTGGCTGGCCGGACCCCGCCTCGACGCCGAGGCCCGGGAGGTCTACACAGACGCGAGCGAGGGACTTCCGCGCGACTGAGGCACCGGATACGTCCAGGGTGGCCGGGCGCGGGCTACGTCCAGGGGGCCGCGCGCCGGATACGTCCACGGTGGCAGGGCGCCAGGTACGTCCGCGATGGCAGGGCGCCGGGCCCGCCGTTCAGAGCACCAGTCGCTCCCGGCGACGCCCGTCCCCCGCCGCCTCCCGGCGGAGGCTCCACCCCGCTCGGAGGGGCACCGAACGCGGCGGGCGCCCGCCGCCCCTCGGCACCCCGCGTCAGCGGGGAACCGGGAACGACGGGCGCCCGGGTGGTCGGCGACCGTGGTGACAGGCGGCCTCAGCACACACGGTCAGCGGCCGGCTGTCAGGGAGCGCGGAACGCGGTCAGCCAGCGACCGGCACATAGGGCGCCAGCGCCGCCGCCAGTTCCTCATGCACTCGCGCCTTGATCAGCGTGCCGTCCGTGGTGTGCTCCTCCGAGAGGATCTCGCCCTGGGCATGTACCCGGGAGACCAGACCGCCCTCGGTGTAGGGCACGAGCGCCTCGATCTCGACGGCGGGCCTCGGCAGCTCGCTGTCGATGAGCGCGAGGAGTTCGTCGATGCCCTCGCCGGTGCGCGCCGACACGGCCATGGCGTGCCGCTCAATGCGCAGCAGCCGCTGGAGCACCAGCGGATCGGCCGCGTCCGCCTTGTTGATGATCACGATCTCCGGCACGTTCACCGCGCCGACGTCACGGATCACCTCACGCACGGCGGCGAGCTGCTCCTCCGGCGCCGGATGCGAGCCGTCCACCACGTGGAGGATCAGATCGGCGTCACCGACCTCCTCCATCGTGGAGCGGAACGCCTCGACGAGGTGGTGCGGCAGATGCCGGACGAACCCGACGGTGTCGGCCAGGGTGTAGACCCGGCCGCTCGGGGTCTCCGCCCTGCGGACGGTGGGGTCCAGGGTGGCGAACAGGGCGTTCTCCACCAGGACTCCGGCGCCCGTGAGACGGTTGAGCAGCGAGGACTTACCGGCGTTGGTGTACCCGGCGATGGCGACGGAGGGCACCTGGTAACGGCGGCGCTCCTGGCGCTTGACCTCGCGGCCCGTCTTCATCTCCGCGATCTCCCGGCGCATCTTCGCCATCTTCTCGCGGATCCGGCGCCGGTCCGTCTCGATCTTGGTCTCACCGGGGCCTCGGGTGGCCATGCCGCCACCGCCGCCGCCACCCATCTGCCGGGAGAGCGACTGGCCCCAGCCACGCAGCCGGGGCAGCATGTACTGCATCTGGGCGAGCGCGACCTGAGCCTTACCCTCACGGGACTTGGCGTGCTGGGCGAAGATGTCGAGGATCAGGGCGGTACGGTCGACCACCTTCACCTTGACGACATCCTCCAGGTGGATCAGCTGACCGGGGCTGAGCTCACCATCGCAGACAACGGTGTCGGCACCGGAGTCCAGGACGATGTCCCGCAGCTCCTGCGCCTTGCCGGAGCCGATGTAGGTGGCCGGGTCCGGCTTGTCACGGCGCTGGATGACGCCGTCGAGCACATGCGCGCCCGCCGTCTCGGCCAGCGCCGCCAGCTCCGCCAGGGAGTTCTCCGCGTCCTGCGCGGTCCCCGAGGTCCATACGCCGACGAGGACCACGCGCTCCAGTCGGAGCTGGCGGTACTCGACCTCGGTGACGTCTTCGAGCTCGGTCGACAGCCCCGCCACGCGCCGCAGGGCGGCCCGGTCCGAGCGGTCGAGCTGATCGCCGTCCCGCGCTCCGTCGACCTCGTGGCTCCAGGCGACGTCCTCTTCCATCAGGGCATCGGCCCGAAGGCTCTCGGTACGCGTCGTCGCGAAGCTCTGCTCGTCCTGGGAAGGGGATGAAGAGGAGGTCATTGGATCCTTACGTCGATGGAGAGTGGTGGGTGCGCACCGGACGGGGCCGATACGTCTTCGTCAGTCACAACGCGTGATGGGTTCGGATGATTCCCGTACGGGAGTCCGATTCCCACGCTGGTGGCCGATTGCGGTCGGTCCCGAGGGGCCGCCCGCGCCGGACGGGCGTCGTGGGCGCCGGTCGGCGGACCGTCGTGTATCACGAGGACCTCGGCCGTCCGGTCCGGCGGCGCCGTCGACCCCCTGATGGTCCCATGGGGCCGTCGGGGCCGTCACCCGGGTTTCCCGTCCGCACGCCGGGCCCGGGGCCCATGCGGCCCGGCGGGCTCAGTGCGGTGGGTGCCCGGCGGGAGCGGAGCCCGGGAGCGGGTCGGTACCGGTGGGCGCGGGAGCGGGCCGGGTGGCCGGGGCGTCCCCGGTCGAGTGGGCCGAGCGGGCCGGGGCCGTGCTCGTCCAGTCGGGGTGCCCCGGCATGGGCGGGGTGCGCTCCCCGTACAGCCACGCCCGGAAGAACGCCGTGAGATCGCGCCCGGCGGTCCGCGACGCCAGGGCCACGAAGTCGGCGGTGCCCGCCGTGGCGTCCCGGTGCTCCCGCACCCAGGCCCGTTCCAGGCGGTCGAAGGCGTCCTGGCCGATGGTGTGCCGCAGCGCGTAGAGGACCAGCGCGCTGCCGTCGTAGACGACCGGCCGGAACAGGCTGATCTTCTGGCCCGGGGACGGTGGCCGGGGGGCGGCGGGCGGGCCGCCGCTGGCGCGCCACTGGTCGGAGAGCCGGTACGCCTCGCGCATCCGCCGCTCCACGCGGTGGCCCGACTTCTCCTCGGCGTACAGCGCCTCGTACCAGGTGGCGTGGCCCTCGTTGAGCCAGAGGTCGGACCAGGTGCGCGGGGTGACGCTGTCACCGAACCACTGGTGGGCCAGCTCATGGACCATGATCGAGTCGATGTACCACGCGGGGAACGCGTCGTTCACGAAGAGCCGCCGCTCGAAGAGCGACAGGGTCTGGGTCTCCAGCTCGTACCCGGTGTCGGCGTCGGCGATGAGCACCCCGTAGTTCTCGAACGGGTAGGTGCCGACCTTTCCCTCCATCCAGGCGATCTGGCCGGGGGTCTTGGCGAGCCAGGGTTCCAGTGCCGAGCGGTCCTTGGCGGGGATCACGTCCCGGACGGGCAGCCCGCCGGGCCCTTCCCGGGTGGGGACGGCCGAGGCCCCGATGGAGACCTGGGCCAGTTCGGTCGCCATGGGATGGCGGGTCTGGTAGATCCAGGTCGTCCGCGCGCCACGCGTCTCCTTGGAGACGCGTACACCGTTGCTGACGGCGGTGAGCGCGTTCGGCGCGGTGATACGGAAGGTGAAGTACGCCTTGTCCGCCGGATGGTCGTTGCCGGGGAAGACCCGGTGGGCGGCGTCCGCCTGGTTGGCCATCGCGAGACCGTCACCGGTGCGGATCCAGCCGCCCGCGCCCTTGGAGTCGCGCGGGTCGCTGGTGTGCTCGACGGTGATCCTCAGCGGCGCGCCCGCCTCCACCGGAAGCAGCGGTTCTACGACGAGGTCCTCACCCGCCGACGCGAACTCGGCGGGCAGCCCGTTCACCTCGACCGAGGCGACCGTGCCATGGGTGAAGTCGAGGTTGACCCGCTCCAGCCGTTCGGTGGTCCGGGCGTCGATCCTGGTCACGGCCGCCAGGGGGGTGGCGTTGTCCTGGTAGGTCAGGCCGATGTCGTAGGCGATGACGTCATAGCCGGGGTTGCCGAGCTGAGGGAAGAGCGGATCGCCGATGCCGAGCGCGGTCGGCTCCGGTGGCGGCAGCGCGGCGGCGACCAGCGTGAGCGACGCGAGCGCGAGCAGCGCGGCACGCGAGCGGCGCCGTGGGGCGATGGCCCGGGAGACGAGCCGGGGAGTGGGCAGCATGCACAACCGCTACCAAGGGGCCGCGTCACGCCGTGCGGTGACGCGCGCCATGCCACCCGAACGAGGTCAGCCCATGGCCGCCGGTTGCTGGGCACGGCTCACGTCGTACACCCCGGCGACCTTCCGCATGGCACGCATCAGGGCGGGCAGCCGGGCCGCGTCCGGCAGGCGGAGCGTGTACGTGTGACGCACCCGCTGTTCGCTGGGCGGCTCCACGGTCGCCGAGACGATGGCCGCACCCTCCACGGCGATGACCTCGGTGAGGTCGGCCAGCAACCGGGGGCGGCCGAAGGACTCGGCGACCAGGGTCACGCGGCAGCCCGCCGCCTCGCCCCAGCGCACCGCCACGGGCTCGCGCTCCAGGGACCGCATCCGGGTGACGGCCGAGCACTCCTCGCGGTGGACGGTGACCACCCCGCCGCGTACCGCGAAGCCGACGACCGTGTCGTGCGGTACGGGCGTACAGCATCCCGCCAGCCGCGCGGTGGCGCCGGGAAGGTCCACGACGGCCTCCGCCACGGCGGGGCCCTCATCGCCCGAGGCGACGGGAGCCGGTCTGCTCGGCGCGGCCGCCGGGGTCCTGGCGGCCTCCGGATGCGCCGTCAGCCAGGTGGAGATCGCGATCCGGGCCGCGGGGGTGCGGGCGTGCTCCAGCCAGTCGGGCGACGGGCCGGACACCGTGTCCTGTGGGGCGGCCGCGACGCCCTCCCCGTCACGGGCGAGGGCCGGGGAGGGCCGCTCCCGGGACCCCGCCGGCCGGGCGGGGGCCTCGTCAGCATCACGGGTCTCATGAGCATCACGGACCTCGCGGGTGTCACGGACCTCATGGATCTCGTGGGCGAGGAGCAGTTGCACCGTATCCCCGTCGCCCAGGACGGTCCCCAGCGTCGCCAGACGGCCATTGACCCGGGCGCCGAGGGACGCGTGCGCCCGTTCACCGTACAGCGCGTACGCGGCGTCGACACAGCTGGCGCCCGCGGGGAGCCCCAGCGGCCGCCCGCCGACGGGGAAGACGGTGATCTCGCGGTCCTGCGCGAGATCGGCGCGGAGGGAGGACCAGAACGCCTCGGAGTCGGGCGTCGCCTGCTGCCACTCCAGCAGCCGGGAGAGCCAGCCGGGCCGGGTCGGGTCGGCGCGCTCGCCGTCCCCGCGCTCCCCGTCGACGGGGGCGGCGCCCTCGGTGGCGTTGTCGGGGTTGCCGAGCGCGATGACGCCGGCCTCGGCGACCCGGTGCATCTGGTGCGTGCGGATGAGGACTTCGGCGACGGCGCCCTCGGGACCCGCGACGGCGGTGTGCAGCGACTGGTAGAGGTTGAACTTGGGGGCGGCGATGAAGTCCTTGAACTCGGAGACCACCGGGGTGAAACAGGTGTGCAGCTCCCCGAGGACCCCGTAACAGTCGGCGTCCTCGGTGACCAGGACCAGCAGCCGTCCGAAGTCGGTGCCGCGCAGCTCACCGCGTTTGAGGCTGACGCGGTGCACGGAGACGAAGTGCCGCGGCCTTATGAGGACTTCGGCGGCGATGCCCGCCTCCCGCAGGACCGCGCGGAAACGCTCCGCCATCGCGTCGAGCGCGGCCCCCGCGTCGGCGTTCTCGGCGATCAGGGCGCGGGTGCGCTCGTACTCCTCGGGGTGGAGGATGGCGAAGACCAGGTCCTCCAGCTCGGTCTTGAGCACCTGCACGCCCAGACGCTCGGCGAGCGGGATGAGCACATCGCGGGTGACGCGGGCGATCCTCGCCTGCTTCTCGGGCCGCATCACGCCCAGCGTCCGCATGTTGTGCAGCCGGTCCGCGAGCTTGATGGACATCACCCGGACGTCGTTACCGGTGGCGACGAGCATCTTGCGGAAGGTCTCCGGCTCGGCCGCGGCGCCGTAGTCGACCTTCTCCAGCTTGGTGACACCGTCCACGAGATAGGCGACCTCGTCGCCGAACTCGCGGTGGACCTGATCGAGGGTCACCTCGGTGTCCTCGACGGTGTCGTGCAGGAGCGATGCCGTCAGCGTCGTGGTCTCGGCGCCGAGTTCGGCCAGAATCAGGGTGACGGCGAGCGGATGCGTGATGTAGGGCTCACCGCTCTTGCGGAACTGCCCGCGGTGCGAGGACTCCGCGAGGAGATAGGCCCGCTGGAGCGTGGCGAGATCGGCGTCGGGGTGGTGCGCCCGATGCGCCTCGGCCACATGGCCGATCGCGTCGGGCAGCCGGTCGCGTCCGGTCGGGCCGAGCAACGCGGCCCGCCCCAGCCTGCGGAAGTCGATCCTGGGGCGCCCCCGCCGACGGCTGTGGGCACCAGGGTTGACGGCCTCTGCACTCATGGGGACCTCCGGACACCTGTCGACCGGCGGGGTGTGAAGGGGCGGGCATGCCCTCCGGGCCGGTGCTTGATGCTATCGAGCCCACCACGTGGAGCAGTCCGCCTCTCGCCGAGCGTGAACCGGATCACCCATTCGAGCGAGGCTCTATCCGGTCACGGTTTCGGAGCGTGTGAACAGCGCGGGCGCGAGGTGACCCTCCGCGACGATGACGGCCGCCCCGGTCATCTCGATCTCCCCGTCCGGGCGCTCGGTGATGACCAGTCGGCCGCCGGGCAGATCCACGGTGTACGAGACCGGGGTTCCGGTCAGCGCGGGGTCCAGGCCGTCACGCCGGGCGGCCGCGACGGCGACGGCGCACGCGCCCGTGCCACAGGAACGCGTCTCCCCGGAGCCGCGTTCGTGGACGCGCATCGCCACGTGCCGCTCCCCCCGGTCCACCACGAACTCCACGTTGACCCCGTCCGGGTAGACGGCTGACGGGCTGTAGGGCGGCGGGGCGAGGAGATCGCCCGCGTGGTCGAGGTCCTCGACGAAGGCGACCGCGTGCGGGTTGCCCATGTTCACATGGCGGGTCGGCCAGCTGCGGCCGCCGACGGTAACCGTGACGCTCTCCTCGGGGAGCGCCGCCCGTCCCATACGGACGGTGATCTCGCCGTCCTCGCCGCCGGGCCCCGCCGCCGCGATATGGACGCGCTTGACGCCACCCCGGGTGGCGACGGCCAGCTCCCCGGTGCCGGTGAGCCCCGCGTGCTGGAGATAGCGGGCGAAGACCCGCACGCCGTTGCCGCACATCTCGGCGACCGAGCCGTCCGCGTTGCGGTAGTCCATGAACCACTCGGCCTCGTCCGCGAGGGCACGCGCCTCGGGGTGCGCCGCGGACCGCACGACGTGGAGCAGCCCGTCCCCGCCGAGTCCGGCCCGCCGGTCGCAGAGCCGGGCGACGGTCGCGGGGGACAGCTCGATGGCGTTGCCGGGGTCGGGAACGATCACGAAGTCGTTCTCGGTGCCGTGTCCCTTGAGGAAGGCGAGCGGCGCGGGCGTCGATGGCTGTGCGGTGGTCACGTGTTCCATCGTACGAGGGCCCGCCCTCGTCCCTGACGCCGCCGACGGCACGGGTGCGCGACGAGCGGGGGGGGAGCAAGCGGCTGGGCCCGGGGCCCGGAGGGATGGGTTCGGCGGCCGGTCAGCGCAGCCGCGCGACGCGCCAGACGGCCAGCGCGACCAGGACGGCGGCCACACCGACGTACAGGGCGAGCACCCGCCAGTCGGGGCGCTCACCGGAGCCGCGCGCGGGCAGTCCGGGCCAGGCGTGACCGACCTTGCGCGCCGCCATCACGCCCCAGCCCGCCGCGCAGCAGCTGATCAGCAGTCCGAGCATGGCGACGACGGCGCCCCCGCCGCCGTTGCCGAAGGCGAGCGGGAAGCCGAACATCAGGGAGCCGACGGCCGCGAGCGACACGATGGGCGCGAGCTGCCAGATGCGCAGCCGACGGGCCGGGCGCAGTTCGACCTCGACCTCGTCGGCCAGCACCGCGTGATCACCGGCGAAGACGCCGGGGGATTCAGGGGTATCGGGGGCGTCGGGGCCGTCCGGACTCAGCCGGGGCGGATCGCCCGCCGCACCCCGGCTCTGCTGGTCAGTGTCGTGAGGGCCGGCCTCCATCGCCACGCGCCCTCCCCACTCGGACTCCACAGTCGATCGATGCTCGATGATGGCACGGCCCGGGGCGCCGCATTGACGGGCGGGGCGTCCCGATGCCATCACGTGATCAGGCTGTAACCGCTCGTTCGATCAACGCCAGTGCCTGCCGCGGAAGTTCCCCGCGGTCGGCTACGGCACCACTGAGCCAATGCACCCGGGGATCCCTTCTGAACCAGGAATCCTGGCGGCGCGCGAAGCGCTTGGTGGCACGGATGGTCTCGTCCCGCGCCTCCCGCTCGGTGCACTCACCCGCGAGGGCGCGGAGGATCTGCTGGTAGCCGAGGGCGCGGGAGGCCGTGAGCCCCTCGCGCAGCCCGTGCGCCTCCAGGGCGCGCACCTCCTCGACGAACCCCGCGTCCCACATCCGGTCGACCCGCAGGGCGATGCGTTCGTCGAGCTCCGGGCGGGCCACGTCGACCCCGATCTGGATGGTGTCGTAGACGCTCTCGTGACCAGGGAGGTTGGCGGTGAAGGGGCGCCCCGTGATCTCGATCACCTCCAGGGCGCGCACGACACGGCGGCCGTTGCCGGGGAGGATCGCCCGGGCGGCCTCGGGGTCGGCGGCGGCGAGCCGGGCATGCAGGGCCCCGGGGCCGCGTATCGCCAGCTCCTCCTCCAGGCGGGCGCGGACCTCGGGGTCGGTGCCGGGGAACTCCAGGGCGTCGACCGCGCCCCGGACGTAGAGCCCGGAACCGCCGACCAGGACGGGGGTGCGGCCCTCGGCGAGCAGCCGGTCCATCTCCGCCCGTGCGAGTCGCTGGTACTCGGCCACGCTGGCGGTCTGGGTGACGTCCCAGACATCGAGCAGATGGTGGGGTACCCCGCCGCGCTCCTCCGGCGTCAGTTTGGCGGTGCCGATGTCCATCCCCCGGTAGAGCTGCATGGAGTCGGCGTTGACGACCTCACCGCCCAGGCGCTGGGCGAGGAAGACCCCGAGATCGGACTTTCCGGCCGCGGTGGGACCGACGACGGCGATGACCCGCGGCGCGGGAGCTGCACTTCTCACCCACCCAGTCTCCCAAACCCGCCCAGGTGCCCCCGAACGAGCGAGGTGACGGAGGGGCCGGGGCTTCGTTGCCTGTTGCGAGGTCGCGTGCGGCGGGCCCCTCGGTCGAGGCCGCGCGGTAGCGGACGCACGCCCTGGGCGACGCGGAACTTCACCCACACGAGTACGATATGGAGTAAATATGGGCGCTATGGGATCTTTTGCTCGGTTCTTTCGTCGGTCCAAGGAAGCCACGGGTGACTCCGCCGGGGCGCCCGAGACACCGGTGTCATCAGGCGCGGTTACGCTGGCGGGGGAGCCCGGAACCGGGGCCGCCACCGAGGAGGAGGCGCCGAAGAGCGCGTCCGCCGTCGGCGGGGACGCCGGTACCGGCCGGGCCGAGGGCCCCCAAGCCACGGCCGCGGTCGCCGAGGCCGTGGAGATCCCCCGGCAGCAGTCCGCCGGGGAGGCGGCCGACAGCGAGACCGGCGAGGGCGCCCGCGCGTAGTCCCGTACGCAGTACCTGGCAGTCCGCACGAGGAAAGGTGCCCCATGGGCCTCCTGGACACACTGAAGGCCAAGCTCGCCCCCGCGAAGGAGAAGGTCTCCGACCTCGCGCAGCAGCACGGGGACAAGATCGAGCAGGGTCTGGAGAAGGCCGCGCACGCGGTGGACTCCAAGACCAAGGGCAAGTACAGCGACAAGATCGAGACCGGTACGGGGAAGGCCAAGGAGGCCCTGGAGCGCTTGGCGCACAAGGACGACGGCACACCCAAGGACGACGGCACCACGCCCAAGAGCGACGGGGACAACCCGCCGCCGCGAGCTTCCTGAGACACGATCGGCGCCCGTGACAAGGCCGGACGGCCCGGAGCATCCCGCTCCGGGC
>NZ_JBHVHF010000091.1:0-25404 GCF_042800315.1 Streptomyces sp. NPDC057638 | reverse complement strand
GTGCTCCCCTGACGGGAGCACCGGGCCCTCGCCGTGTTCCGCCGCCTTCCGGCGTATCTCGCGTCCGCCGGGAACGGGCCCGGCCCCAAGCCCCGGCCCCGGCGCGCCTTCACGCCAGCCGCCCCAGCGCCTCCCGGTCCACCGCCTCCGCGAACGGCCGCCCCGTCGCGAACCGTTCCAGCTCATCCAGCGCGCACTCCGCCAGCCGGTGCAGCTCACCCCCGAGTGACCCCGCCAGATGCGGGGTCAGCAGCACGTTCGGAAGGGTGTAGAGCGGTGAGTCCGCGGGCGGCACCTCCGGTTCGGTGACATCGAGGACGGCCGACAGCCGCCCCGAGACCAGCTCCGCCAGCAGCGCCGGGCCGTCCACCAGCACCCCGCGCGCCGTGTTCACCAGCGTGGCGCCGTCCCGCAGCAGTGCCAGCCGCCGGGCGTCGATCATCCCCTCGGTCTCCGGCAGCGCGGGGGCGTGCAGGGTGACGGTGTCGCTGGCACGGCACAGCTGGTCCAGATCCATGCGTACCGCGCCCAGGGCGGCGGCCCCGGCGTCGTCGATGTACGGGTCGTACAGCAGGACCCGCAGGTCGAAGGGGCGCAGCAACGCGATCACCCGGCGGCCGACCCGGGAGGCGCCGACCACGCCGACCGTGCGCCGGTAGGCGCCCGCCCCGGCCAGTTCGGCGCCCCAGTCGTGGGGGGCGCGCAACGCCGCGTACCGCCGTGCCACGGCGGGGACGCGTTTGGCGGCGAAGAGGATCGCGGCGAGGGCGTACTCGGCGACGGGCAGCGCGTTGGCGGCGGCGGCCGAGGAGACCGTGAGCCCGCGCTCCCAGCAGGCGTCGGTGATGTGGTGCCGTACCGAGCCCGCCGCGTGGACGACGGCCCGCAGCCGGGGCGCGGCGGCGAGCGCCTCGGCGCTGAGCACCGGCGCGCCCCAGCAGGTCAGCAGCGCGTCGGCGGTGGAGAGCGCGGTGGCGACCGCGGGCGGAGGGTCCGTCAGATCGTGCGCCACCAGGTCGGGGTCGGTGCGTACCAGGGCGGCGAGCCGGTGCCGGTGCTCCGGGGTGAGGAGCCGGTCGGCGACACCGGGACCCATCGCGAGCAGCACCTCGGGCCGGTCCATCGGCGGTCCGTCAGCCATCCAGGGCCCCTACTTCGGCCCGTACTTGCGGCCCGTCCTGGAGGTGACGCCGCCCAGCAGCCCACGCGGCGCCAGCTTCACCACCCCCATCAGGGCCTTGTACCGGGGGTCGGGGATCGAGACCGTCTTGCCGCGCGCCAGGTCGGTGAGGGCCTCGGAGACCAGCTTGTCGGCGTCCAGCCACATCCAGCCGGGGATGTTCTCCGTGCCCATGCCCGCCCGCTGGTGGAACTCGGTCCGTACGAAGCCGGGGCAGAGCGCCATCAGCCGCACCCCGGAGCCCGCCAGATCACGGGCCGCGCCCTGGGTGAACTGCACGACCCATGCCTTCGAGGCACCATAGGTGCCGCGCGGTACGAAGGCCGCCACCGAGGCGACGTTGACGACTCCGCCCCGCCCCCGCTCACGCATCGGGCCGGTGGCGGCGGTGGTGAGCCTCAGGACGGCCTCGCAGTGCACCTTGAGCATCGTCAGCTCATCGGCGAGGGAGACGTCGAGGAAGCTTCCCTTGTTGCCGAAGCCGGCGTTGTTGACGAGCAGGTCCACCGGGTTCCTGGGGTCGGAGAGCCTGTTCTCGACCGCCTCGATGCCCGTGTCCTGGGACAGGTCCGCGGTCAGCACCTCGACCTCGACCCCGTGCCGGTCGTGGAGTTCGGTGGCCTGGCTGCGCAACCGCGCGGTGTCGCGGGCCACCAGCACCAGGTTGTGTCCGTTGGCGGCGAGGCGCCGGGTGAAGGCGGCGCCGATGCCCGCGGTGGCTCCCGTGATCAGTGCAGTCGTCATAGGCGGCACGTTAGTGCCCCGCGTACGACGGCGGCGCGCGAACCCGGCTCGCCCGCCGTCCCCCTCCGACGGTCCCGGTGCCCGCTGGCGGCGCGGCGGGTCGACGGCCGCGGTCCATCCGTACCGGTGTCCGTGTCCTCGTGTCTGCGTAGTCGTGTCCGTGGACTGGTGTCCGTGGACGGGTTGCCGCGGACTGGTGCCCGTGGATCCAGGGGCCGCCCGGGACGCGACCGCGCGGACCGGCGGCTCCGGCCTCGCGGCCCTGTACATCCCGTACATCCGGTGTATCCCGGGGCTCTGGACACCGCCCAGGGCGTATCCGGCGCTCAGGCCTTCGTGCTCTTCGCGCCCTTCTCCAGATACTGCCGCGCCTTCTCCCGCCACACCGGGTGGAGCGCCTCGCCCGCCGCGAGCAGCTCCGGCAGCAGATCCCGCTCGGTGGTCACCGCCCGGAAGCCCAGGGTCACGGTCACCTCGTGGTCCGGCCGGTGCACGATCTCGACCGGGTCCCCGGCGCGGATCTCGCCGGGCTCGATGACCCGGAGATAGGCCCCGGAGGCGGCCCGCTGGGTGAAACGCCTCATCCAGCCCCGCTCGCCGAGCCAGCCCGCGAACGTACGGCAGGGGATGCGCCCGCTGGACACCTCCAGCACCACCTGGTCGCCGATCCGCCAGCGCTCGCCGATCAGCGCGCCGTCGACGTCGAGCCCGACCGTGGTGAGGTTCTCGCCGAAGGTTCCGTTGCCCAGCGGATGGCCCAGTTCCTCCTCCCACCGGTCGAGCTGCTCGCGGGCGTAGGCGTAGACCGCCTGATGGGTGCCGCCGTGGAACCGGTGATCGGCGATGGTGTCCCCGGCGAGCCCGGATTCCCCGCCGGCCTCCGGGGTGGTCGGCGGGGGCGCGGACACCCATACGGGCCCGTCCACGGGCCGCTTGTCGATCCCGGTGACGCCGCCCTCGGCCTGGGTGTAGTCGACGGTGATGGGCTTGCCCACGTTCACGGTCAGAAGTCTCATGGCGTTACGTTAGTACCCTTATTCTCAAAGTGATCGCGGCATATTTCCCCTCGACCCCAAGGTCCGCTTATAGTCGAAGGGTGATCGAAGCACGACATCTCCGCGTTCTGCGCGCGGTCGCCGCGACCGGCTCCTTCTCCGCCGCCGCCCGGGCGCTCGGCTGCACCCAGCCCGCCGTCAGCCAGCAGATGAAGGCCCTGGAGACCTCGGCGGGCACCCCGCTGCTGGTCCGCACGGGCCGGGAGACCCGGCTGACCCAGGCCGGGGAGGTCCTGGTGCGCCACGCCTCCGGCATCCTCGCCGGACTCACCGCCGCCGAGGAGGAGATCGCGGCCATCGCCGGGCTGCGGGCGGGCCGGGTCCGGCTGGTCTCCTTCCCCAGTGGCAGCTCGACCCTGGTTCCCACGGCGCTGGCCGCCCTGCGCGCCGCCCATCCCGGCACCCAGGTCTCCCTGGTGGACGCGGAGCCGCCGCGCTCGGTCGAGATGCTGCGCGAGGGCGACTGCGACATCGCCCTCGCCTTCCGCTACGGCGGGGCGGCGGAACAGGGCGCCGGATGGGACGACCTGGTGGTGCGGCCCCTGCTCTCGGACCGGCTGGTGGGACTGGTGCCCGAGCGGCACCGGCTCGCCGACGCGGGCGCGGTCACCATCGGCGACCTCGCCGACGAACCCTGGATCGCGGGCTGTCCCCGCTGCCGCCGCCAGCTGGTGGAGGTCTGCGAGACGGCCGGGTTCACCCCGCGAATCGACTTCGCCACCGATGACTACCCCGCGGTGATCGGACTCGTCGGGGCGGGTCTGGGGGTCGCGGTCCTGCCGGAGCTGGCGCTGGAGTCCGTCCGCCCCAAGGGCACGCGTACGGTCACGGTCGAGCCTCCGGTCGCCCGGGAGATCGTCGCGCTCACCCTGCCGGATCTGGCCCAGGTGCCCGCCGTGGCCGCCACGCTCGACCAGCTCGCGGCGGCCGCCGCCCGCTGACCGCGCCCGCGTCCCGTGAGGCGCGGGGAGCGCGCCTATGGCCACGCGTTCCACCCGCCTCCCAGGGCGCGCGCGTCACCGAGGGAGACGCGTACGGACACCGGGCACGCCATCCCGCCCGGCGGCCACGGCATGGCCTCGCTCGACACGACCTCATGTGAGCTGGCCTCACGTGACATGGCCTCGCACGAAACGGCCGACCCGGCGTCGCGTCGGCCCGCCAGGCGCCGCCCGCACGGGCGGCGCGGGGCCGGACGGTGGCGCCATCCGCGCCGGCTTGGGGTCGGCGCCGGAGGCTTGGGGGCTTGGGGGCTCGGGGGCGGCCGGGTGGCTTTGGCAGCGCCCCGGCGCCGTCGTGCGCGCCGACCGGGCCGCAGGGCGCTGCCCGGCGGGACCGATGCCGTCCGCGAGGCGCAGGGCATCGCGGGACGCACGGCATCGCAAGGCGCACCGCACCACACCGCAAGGCGCACCGCACCGCAGGAACGTTTCTGCGAAACCGTGTGCCGCGAGGTCGTTCAGCCCGCGTCCGTCCTCGGCGCGCTCGTCGCCGGGACCAGCCGGTGCCGCGCCCGTCCCATCAGCTCCTCGCGCTCGTCCTCGGTCAGTCCGCCCCACACGCCGTACGGCTCCCGCACGGCCAGCGCGTGGGCCGCGCACTCCGCGCGTACCGGGCACCTCATGCACACCTCTTTCGCCGAGTTCTCGCGCGCGCTCCGCGCCGCGCCCCGCTCGCCTTCGGGGTGGAAGAAGAGGGAGCTGTCCACCCCACGGCAGGCCGCGAGGAGCTGCCAGTCCCACAGATCGGCGTTGGGTCCGGGAAGGCGGGAGAAATCTGCCATAGCGCTTGCCCCTTGAAACCGTGCTGAGTGGATCCGTCGGGCCGCGCACGAGCGGGACACGAGCTCCGTCCTCACTCGCACACTGCCTCACGACGGTACATCTACTGTCTAAGTAGATGTAAATATGACTCATTGCGAATCTAGCCACAGACAGCCACTAAAGTGAAGAAAATCCGCTAAATGGGGCATATGTGATGCGTGAAGAACCGTTCCCCCGTCGCGTGGGGCGCCGTACCCGGGCGCGTACAGAGAGTGCCGAAGAGGGCTGGCGAACCCGTAACTCTTTCGAGTGACCATCGTTGGTAGGGCGGAGGCGGTTGAAAGAAGAAGCGCTCGGGCACATGTCCGAGAGCGTTCAACCGCACAGGTGACGACATGTATCCAGCCTGGAGGCTCAAGGTGACGCGCATCAGCTCCGGAGGGCGGCCATGACATCCGTCCTCGTCTGCGACGACTCCCCGCTTGCCCGAGAGGCGCTCCGCCGCGCGGTCGCGACCGTGCCCGGCGTCGAGCGCGTGACGACCGCGGCCAACGGCGAGGAAGTCCTCCGCCGCTGGGGCGCGGACCGCTCGGACCTGATTCTGATGGATGTACGGATGCCCGGCCTGGGCGGGGTGGAGACGGTCCGCCGACTGCTCTCCGCCGACCCCGGCGCCCGGATCATCATGCTCACGGTCGCGGAAGACCTGGACGGCGTGGCCCTGGCCGTCGCCGCGGGTGCCCGTGGCTATCTGCACAAGGACGCCTCGCGGGCCGAGCTGCGCGCGACCGTCACCCAGGCCCTGGCCGACCCGACGTGGCGGCTGGCCCCGCGCAGACTGCGCTCGGCCGAGATGGGCGCCGCCCCCACGCTCACCGCGCGGGAGATCCAGGTGCTGGAGGGCATGAGCCACGGACGGTCCAACGCCGAGATCGGCCGTGAGCTGTTCCTCTCCGAGGACACGGTCAAGACCCACGCCCGCAGGCTCTTCAAGAAGCTCGGCGCGTCGGACCGTGCCCACGCCGTCGCGCTCGGGTTCCGCTGGGGTCTGGTGCGGTAGCCCAGGGGTGGCCCGCCCCGGGTCCGGGCGCGTGCGTGGCCCGTGCCCGAGGCGTGGACCCGGGAGAAGGGCCCACAGTTGGGCCCGCCGCCCGGTTTCCCGCCAGGCGCCGGAACCGGTGGCAAAGGCCCTGGTCCGGCGGCTGCCGAGCCGCCCGGCCGGTTGCCGAACCCCGCCCCACCGACATGGTCGGGCGGGGAGACGGAGAACGCGGGCACCCGTTTCCCCGGCGATGCCGCATCCTTGAGATGTGGAGTTCCTCGGGAACGAGTCCGGCGAGCGGAAGGGGAGGGCGCAGGCGATGAGTTCCGGCGCACCTGCTCATAACGCTTCGGTGCACAACATGGGACGCGGTGCCACGGATCAGCGGCCACCAAGGCACCATGGACCGATGCGTGACGACCAGACCACGGTGATCGGCTCACTTGTGCACCGTGCTGTCGAAGGAGACGCGCAAGCCACGCATGATCTCCTGGCGCATGTCCATCCGCTCGCGCTGCGGTACTGCCGTACCCGGCTGAGCCGACTGCCGGGGGACGCGCGCCACTTTGTGGAGGACCTCGCCCAGGAGGTCTGTGTCGCGGTGCTGATGGCCCTGCCGCGCTATCGGGACACGGGCAAGCCGTTCGAGGCCTTCGTCTTCGCCATCGCGGCGCACAAGGTCGCCGATCTCCAGCGGGCGGCCATGCGCCACCCGGGATCGACGGCCGTGCCCTCCGACGAGATGCCCGAACGGCCCGATGACTCGCTCGGCCCTGAGGAGCGCGCGCTCCTCAGTGATGACGCCGAGTGGGCCAGAAAGCTGCTGGCCAATCTTCCGGAGACCCAGCGCGAGCTGCTGGTGCTGCGGGTGGCGGTCGGGCTGACGGCCGAGGAGACGGGGCAGATGCTCGGGATGTCGCCGGGTGCGGTGCGGGTCGCCCAGCACCGGGCGCTCAGCCGTCTGCGCGCGCTCGCGGAGCAGTGATCGACCGGGAGGGCGTCCATGACCGCGAGGGCGCCCCTTCCCGGCACCGGTGATGCAGTGGTCGCGCCGACTGATGATCCAGTCCGGTTCTCGCGCCGACCCGTGTTCCCTGACGTGTCGCGCCGGGGCGGCCGGTGTTCCGGCGGGGCGCACCCGCCGTGGTTCCCGGGTCGGGCTCCGGGGCTCCGCCGTGACCTCGCGCACAGCGTCCCGGGTGCTTCCCGCGCCTGTGTGGGGACCGGTACGGGCATCGGCCCGCGAGCCGGTTCACGGACCCGCTCACGCTCCGGGCGCCGAGTCCCGCCGGGGCGTTGTCCCGCTCCCGCCCAGGTCAGCCCCGGTCCGCACCCCTGATCCGTCGTTGTCGATCATGTGTGTCAACCCACAAAGCCCCCTGTCGGCCTTGATCGTGGAATGAGACGGCGGCCGGGGCCGTTAGCATGGACATCCGCACCGATCAAGGCCATTTGGGGAAGGTGTCATGACCAACGTCGACGGAGTGCCCGAGAAATTCGCGACACTCGGGCTGACCTACGACGATGTGCTGCTGCTGCCGGGCGCGTCGGACATGGCGCCCGACCAGATCGACACCTCCTCGCACATCTCGAAGAACGTCCGGGTGAACATTCCGCTGCTGTCGGCGGCGATGGACAAGGTCACCGAGTCCCGGATGGCCATCGCCATGGCCCGCCAGGGCGGCGCGGGCGTGCTGCACCGCAATCTCTCCATCGCCGACCAGGCCAACCAGGTGGACCTGGTGAAGCGGTCCGAGTCCGGCATGGTCACCGACCCGATCACCGTGCACCCGGACGCGACGCTGGCCGAGGCCGACCAGCTCTGTGCCAAGTTCCGGATCAGTGGTGTGCCGGTGACCGACCGTGGTGGTCGGCTCCTCGGTATCGTCACCAACCGTGACATGGCCTTCGAGTCGGACCGTGGCCGTCAGGTGCGCGAGGTCATGACCCCGATGCCGCTGGTCACGGGCAAGGTCGGGATCTCCGGCGTGGACGCCATGGAGCTGCTGCGCCGCCACAAGATCGAGAAGCTTCCGCTGGTCGACGAGGCCGGGGTGCTCAAGGGCCTGATCACGGTCAAGGACTTCGTGAAGGCCGAGCAGTACCCGATGGCCGCCAAGGACAAGAACGGCCGGCTGCTGGTCGGCGCGGCCGTCGGTGTCGCGGGCGACGCCTACGAGCGGGCCCAGGCGCTGATCGAGGCGGGCGTCGACTTCATCGTCGTGGACACCGCCCACGGTCACTCCCGGCTGGTCGGCGACATGGTCGCCAAGATCAAGTCCAACTCCGCCGGAGTGGACGTCATCGGCGGCAACATCGCCACCCGCGATGGCGCCCAGGCGCTGATCGACGCCGGGGTCGACGGCATCAAGGTCGGTGTCGGTCCGGGCTCGATCTGTACGACGCGTGTGGTGGCGGGCATCGGTGTCCCCCAGGTCACCGCGATCTACGAGGCGTCGCTGGCCGCCAAGGAGGCCGGGGTCCCGGTCATCGGCGACGGTGGCCTCCAGTACTCGGGTGACATCGCGAAGGCCCTGGTCGCGGGCGCCGACGCGGTGATGCTCGGCTCGCTGCTCGCGGGCTGTGAGGAGTCGCCGGGCGAGCTGCTGTTCATCAATGGCAAGCAGTTCAAGTCGTACCGGGGCATGGGTTCCCTGGGCGCCATGCAGTCCCGTGGCGAGCAGCGCTCCTTCTCCAAGGACCGCTACTTCCAGGAGGGCGTGGCCTCCGACGAGAAGCTGGTCCCCGAGGGCATCGAGGGCCAGGTGCCCTACCGCGGTCCGCTCTCCGCCGTCGTCCACCAGCTGGTGGGCGGGCTGCGCCAGTCGATGTTCTACGTCGGCGGGCGCACGGTGCCGCAGCTCCAGACCAACGGCCGCTTCGTACGGATCACCTCGGCGGGCCTCAAGGAGAGCCACCCGCACGACATCCAGATGACGGTCGAGGCACCGAACTACAGCAGGAAGTAGCGGGACGACACCGTCGCGCGCGGCGCAGGGGCGGCCCCGGGAAACCGGAGCCGCCCCTCGTACGTGTGTCGGTGATACTGGTAGGCGCAGACGTAGAGGGAAAGGCCAGACAAGGTGACTGAGATCGAGATCGGGCGCGGTAAGCGCGGACGCCGGGCGTACGCGTTCGACGACATCGCCGTCGTGCCGAGCCGGCGCACACGGGACCCGAAGGAGGTCTCGATCGCCTGGCAGATCGACGCCTACCGTTTTGAGCTGCCCTTCCTCGCCGCCCCGATGGACTCCGTGGTCTCTCCGGCGACCGCGATCCGCATCGGTGAGATGGGGGGTCTGGGCGTCCTGAACCTGGAGGGCCTCTGGACGCGGTACGAGGACCCCCAGCCGCTCCTGGACGAGATCGCCGAGCTGCCGGTGGAGAGCGCCACCCGCCGCCTCCAGGAGATCTACGAGGCTCCCATCAAGGAGGAGCTGATCGGGCAGCGCATCAAGGAGGTGCGTGACGCCGGTGTCGTGACCGCCGCCGCGCTCTCCCCGCAGCGCACCGCCCAGTTCTCCAAGGCCGTCGTCGACGCCGGGGTGGACCTCTTCGTCATCCGCGGCACCACGGTCTCCGCCGAGCATGTCTCCGGCGCCGCCGAGCCGCTCAACCTGAAGCAGTTCATCTACGAGCTGGATGTGCCGGTCATCGTCGGTGGCTGTGCCACCTACACGGCCGCGCTGCATCTGATGCGTACGGGCGCCGCGGGCGTCCTCGTCGGCTTCGGCGGCGGCGCCGCGCACACCACGCGCAACGTGCTGGGCATCCAGGTCCCGATGGCCACGGCGGTCGCGGATGTGGCCGCCGCCCGCCGTGACTACATGGACGAGTCCGGCGGTCGCTATGTCCACGTCATCGCCGACGGCGGTGTGGGCTGGTCGGGCGATCTGCCCAAGGCCATCGCCTGTGGCGCGGACGCCGTGATGATCGGCTCCCCGCTGGCCCGTGCCACCGACGCCCCGGGCCGTGGGCGCCACTGGGGCATGGAGGCCGTCCACGAGGACGTGCCGCGCGGCAAGCTGGTCGACCTGGGCATCGTGGGCACCACCGAGGAGGTCCTCACCGGTCCCTCGCACACCCCGGACGGTTCGATGAACTTCTTCGGGGCGCTGCGCCGAGCGATGGCGACCACCGGCTACAGCGAGCTGAAGGAGTTCCAGCGCGTCGAGGTCACGGTCGCGGACGCCCAGCACAAGCGCTGAGCGGTTCGCGCGGTGCGCCGGTCAGCGGCTGCCGTACGCGCGTGAGTGGGACGAGTGGGGCCCGGCACCAGGGAGATGGTGCCGGGCCCCGCTCCGTACCGCCGCGCGTCTCATAGGAGACGCGTTCTCCGAAGGGGCGTGCGTGACGCGTCCCCTGAGGACGGGCGGCGGGCTTCACAGGCGGTGGGCGGCGCCTGCCGGGGTGGCACCCCGGGTGTCGAGGAGGAGCTGGGCCTTCACGGCCAGGCCCTGGAGGTCATAGGTGCGGTGGTGCTGGAGGAGCACCGTGAGATCGGCGGCCGCGGCCGCCTCGTAGAGGGAGTCGGCACGGGGGACGGGCCGCTCGTCGACGCGCCAGTCGGGGACGCAGGGGTCGTGGTAGCTGACCGTCGCGCCGAGGCCGGTGAGTCCCTGGGCGATCTCGGGGGCGGGGGAGCCCTGGAGGTCGGCGAGGTCCGGCCGGTAGGTGACGCCGAGGAGCAGGATCCGGGCGCCGCGGGCCGACTTCCCGTGTTCGTTCAGCAAGGTGGCGCAGCGCTGGATGACATAGCGCGGCATCCGGCTGTTGATCTGCCGGGCGAGGCCGACCATGCGCAGGGCGGGGCCGGGGGAGCGGGCGCCGTCGTGGAGGAGGGCGTCCGGGGCGTCGAGCGCGGCACCGTGGCCGCCGACGCCGGGGCCGGGGCGGAAGGCGTGGAATCCGTACGGTTTGGTCTCGGCGCAGCGGATGACGTCCCACAGATCGACCCCGAGGTCATGGCAGACCACGGCCATCTCGTTGACCAGGGCGATGTTCACATGCCGGAAGTTGGTCTCCAGGAGCTTGACCGTCTCGGCCTCCCGCAGGCCCCGGGCGCGGACCACCTTGTCGGTGAGCCGTCCGTAGAAGGCGGCGGCGGCCTCGGTGCAGGCGGGGGTGAGACCGCCGATGACCTTGGGAGTGTTGGCGACGGTGTGGGTGCGGCTGCCGGGATCCACCCGTCCGGGCGAATGGGCGAGATGGAAGTCGCGGCCCGCCCGGAGCCCGGAGCCCTCCTCCAGCAGCGGGCGGAGGAAGGACTCGGTGGTGCCCGGCAGCACGGTCGACTCCAGCAGCACCGTGGTGTGCGGACGCAGCTGGGCGGCGAGCGTGCGGGCGGCCCCGGCGAGGCCGGTGAGGTCGGGTGTGCCGTCGGTGCCGAGGGGGGTGGGGACGCAGAGCGCGGCGGTGCGTACCCGGCCGAGCACGGCCGGATCGGTGGTGGTGCGGAAGCCCCCGGAGACCATGCGGCGGATATCGGCGGGGGTGCGTCCGGCGGCGGGCTCACCGAGCTGGCGCGGGTCGGCGTCGTAGCCGATGGTGTCGATCCCGGCGGCGACGGCGGCCTGGGCGAGGGGCAGCCCGTGGTGGCCGAGGCCGATGACGGCGAGGTCTGAGGGCATGGTGTGGGCCGTCCTTTCCTGGGCGCAAGCCCTGTGGGCGGAGAGGGCGGGCGCAATGTCACACTAGGCTTAAATATGACCGTTATGCGGTATTGCGGGCCCGTGGTGAACCGAGTGTTATCCACAGGCGGTGGCTGAAGTCGTCGACTGCGGACAGAATCGATGTTGTGACACCGGTCCGCGAGGGCCGGACGGGGTGTGTCCCGGCCGGGCCCGTGGCGGTGTCGCAGCCCTGGGCGGCGGGGGCCGCGCGGACCGATCGCGCACACCTCGCGGCAGGGGCGGTGACGCGCCGATCGACTGGCGACGCGTGGATGGACCGATGGACCGGCGGCGCCCTCATGGACCGGCGGACCGGCGGTCGGGTGGGCTCGGGAGGCAGGGTCCTCCGGCGGCCACACCACCAGCAAGGGCAGACGGGGGCGACGGGAGGCAAGCGCGGTGAGGACAGCGACACTGGGACCCGAGGAGCGCGCCCACGCGCTCGCGGCCATGGCCGAGCGCGAGCTGGATGTGCTGGTGGTGGGCGCCGGAGTGGTCGGCGCGGGCACGGCGCTCGACGCGGTCACACGAGGGCTCTCCACCGGGCTGGTGGAGGCCCGCGACTGGGCGTCGGGCACATCGAGCCGGTCGAGCAAGCTCATCCACGGCGGACTGCGCTATCTGGAGATGCTGGACTTCGCGCTGGTCCGTGAGGCGCTGAAGGAGCGCGGCCTGCTGCTGGAGCGGCTCGCGCCCCATCTGGTGAAGCCGGTGCCGTTCCTCTACCCCCTGGAGCACAAGGGCTGGGAGCGGCTGTACGCGGGATCGGGCGTGGCGCTCTATGACGCCATGTCGGTCTCGTCCGGTCATGGCCGGGGACTGCCCGTCCACCGCCACCTCACCCGCCGTCAGGCGCTCCGCGTCGCGCCCGCCCTGCGCAAGGACGCTCTGGTCGGTGCGTTGCAGTATTACGACGCGCAGATGGACGACGCCCGCTATGTCGCCACCTTGGTCCGTACCGCCGCGAGTTACGGGGCGCTGGCGGCGAGCAGGGCCCGGGTCATCGGCTTTCTGCGCGAGGGCGAGCGCGTGGTGGGCGCCCGGGTCCAGGACGTCGAGGGCGGCGGGGAGTACGAGGTGCGTGCCCGTCAGGTGGTCAATGCCACCGGGGTGTGGACCGATGACACCCAGGCCCTGATCGGTGAGCGCGGCCAGTTCCACGTCCGCGCCTCCAAGGGCATCCATCTGGTGGTGCCCAAGGACCGCATCCACTCCACCACCGGGCTGATCCTGCGGACCGAGAAATCGGTGCTGTTCGTCATCCCCTGGGGCCGCCACTGGATCATCGGCACCACCGACACCGACTGGGACCTGGACAAGGCGCATCCGGCCGCGTCCAGCGCCGACATCGACTATCTGCTGGAGCATGTCAACTCGGTCCTCGCCGTGCCGCTGACCCGGGATGACGTCCAGGGCGTCTACGCCGGGCTGCGCCCGCTGCTCGCCGGGGAGTCGGACGCCACCAGCAAACTCTCCCGGGAGCACACGGTGGCCCATCCGGTGCCCGGACTCGTCGTCGTCGCGGGCGGCAAGTACACGACGTACCGCGTGATGGCCAAGGACGCGGTGGACGAGGCGGTCCACGGGCTCGACCAGCGGGTGGCCGCCTGTGTCACCGAGGAGATCCCCCTGGTCGGCGCCGAGGGGTACGCGGCCCTGTGGAACGCGCGGGCGAGGATCGCCGCCCGCACCGGTCTCCATGTGGTGCGGGTGGAGCATCTGTTGAACCGGTACGGGTCGATGGTCGACGAGGTTCTCGCCCTCGTCGCCGCCGACCCCTCGCTCGGCGACCCCCTCACCGGCGCCGACGACTATCTGCGGGCCGAGGTCGTCTACGCCGCCTCCCATGAGGGCGCCCGCCATCTGGACGACGTCCTGACCCGGCGTACCCGGATCTCCATCGAGACCTTCGACCGGGGTACCCGCTGTGCCCGGGAGTGCGCGGAGCTGATGGCGCCCGTGCTCGGCTGGGAACAGGCGCAGATCGACAAGGAGGTGACGCACTACGAGAAGCGGGTGGAGGCCGAGCGGGAGTCCCAGCGCCAGCCGGACGATCTGACGGCCGACGCCGCACGGCTGGGAGCGCCGGACATCGTGCCGCTGTGACCTTGCCGCTGTGACCTTGCCGGGGTGGCGCGTGCCGTTGTGACGTAGGTCGTTGTGACGTAGGTCGTTGTGACGCGTGGCGGGGTGGTGCGCGTGGCGGGCGGCGTGCGGTGTGCGGCGTGGTGACCCAGGGCGGGAACGTCTGACGGGGCCTCGGGGCCTCGGGGCCGACCACGCCTCGTATGGGCGGCGCGGGTGCGGTGTGGACCTGTCGGGTGGATGAGGCTGGATCAGGGGGTGGTCTCTGGTTCCACGGGGATGGACCGCGCGCGCCGTGGACACCGTCACGGGCGAGAGCGTGTCGGTCCCGCGTCCGCGGGATGGACCCACCACCTACGGGTTTTCGGAGGTGGTGGGGAGGCCGGCCTCGCGGCCGGGCGTGTTTCTCCGTGCCGCCGGCCGCGGGGGGAGGGGCGGGGCGGAGCCCGTGCCGCGGGTGCGCCGCCAGGTGTCGTTCCCCGCCCCGTTCCCTGCCCCGTCGCCTACCAAGGAGTGGGACGGGTCCTGACCCGGGTGCCGGTCAGATGGCATGGTGGGGTGGTCCCTTCTGATGGCGGGCCGGTCCGGTGCGTCCCCTGGGGACCCCGGAGACGTACCGGTCCCGGAGTGAGGAACAATGAAGGCTCCGTCAGGGCGTGTTATCGCATCGCGCGGAAGCGGCGGGCACGGGCGGAAACCAGGGATCGCAGAGGGGACGCATGTCGGAGGCGGAGCAGTCGCGGAAGCCCCAGCGGGACACGTCTGAGGGGTCCACGCCGCTGAAGCCGGAGCACTCCGGCGGGGGTTCCGGTCAGCCGGGTGAGAGCACGGGCGCGCCCGGGGCCGAGGTGCGTCCCTGGGCCGGGGGCCGGTCCGGTTCTGACGCCCGTACAGACGCACGGTCCGGCACGGGCGTTGCCTCCGCCGCCGCGCCGTCTTCGGCGGGTGACCGTGGCGGCCGCCGGATCGGTGACCCGCGCGGTGGTGACCGGGACGCCGGCGGGGCCACGCCGACCGGGGCGCGGGCCGACGCCCGGACCCTGGTGGAGGACCAGCCGACCGCCGAGGAGCGCGCCGTGACAGCACGGCAGGATCCGCCGCCGGGAACGGACACGTCGGTCCCACGGCAGCCCACCGCTCGCGATGACCGCGACGCACGGGACGGTCAGGACGCACGGGACGCACGGGACGCACAGAGCGACCGGGAATCCGGCCGCGCCCAGACCGACACCGCCGACATCGCCGACAGGGCCGGTACGGCGGGCCGGTCCGGCGTGGACGGCCGGGATTCCGGGGAGCGCCGCGAGGGACGGGACGCACGGGACACGCGGGACGCGGCTCCCGCGCGCGGGAGCCGGGGCGGCGCCGGAACCGCGCGGAACGGCGCCCACGACGCCTCCCAGGGCGCGGAGGGACGACTGCTCGCCGGGCGCTACCGCCTGGGCGGGGTGCTCGGCCGCGGCGGCATGGGCACCGTCTGGCGGGCCGAGGACGAGACCCTCGGCCGTACCGTCGCCGTCAAGGAACTGCGCTTCCCCAACAGCATCGACGACGAGGAGAAGCGCCGCCTCATCACGCGGACGCTCCGGGAGGCCAAGGCCATCGCCCGGATCCGCGACAACAGCGCGGTGACCGTCTTCGACGTCGTCGACGAGGACGACCGCCCCTGGATCGTGATGGAGCTGGTGGAGGGCAAGTCCCTCGCCGAAGTCATCCGCGAGGACGGCACGCTGACACCGCGCCGGGCCGCCGAGGTCGGGCTCGCGATCCTCGATGTCCTCAGCTCGGCTCACCGCGAGGGCATCCTGCACCGCGATGTGAAGCCGTCCAATGTGATGATCGCCCACGACGGCCGGGTGGTGCTCACCGACTTCGGCATCGCGCAGGTGGAGGGCGACCCGTCGATCACCTCGACCGGCATGCTGGTCGGCGCCCCCTCGTACATCTCCCCCGAGCGGGCGCGGGGCCACCGTCCGGGGCCCGCCGCCGACCTGTGGTCGCTCGGCGGACTGATCTACGCGAGCGTGGAGGGCTTCCCCCCGTACGACAAGGGATCGGCGATAGCCACGCTGACCGCCGTGATGACCGAGCCCCTGGACCCGCCCAAGCACGCGGGCCCGCTGGAGGAGGTCATCTACGGGCTGCTCGCCAAGGATCCGGCGCAGCGGCTGGACGATGTCACCGCGCGCACGATGCTCACCAAGGTGATCCACGCGCCGGAGGTGGCGCGGCCCGCCCCGGTCGACGCCACCCAGGCGATGGTCCTGCCGACGATCCCGCCGCCCACCCGGCCCCAGGAGCGGGTCCGTCCCCCGGCCGCCCCTCGCGCACAGGGCGGACGGGACGGATACGGAGCACCGTCCGGACCGGGCGCGCGCCCGCGTGGACCGGTGGCGCCCGAGCCCGCCCGGCGCGCTCCTCGTGCCCCCGTCCATCCGGTGCCGACGTCGATGGATCCCCCGTCCCGGCCGCTGCCGCCCCGCGCCCCGCTGAGCGATGTGGTGCCCCGCCGGACCCTGGTGATCGTCGCCGTGGTGGTGGTGCTGGCGGTGCTGGCGGTCGTGGCCTATGTGGTGGCCAACAACGCCGATAACGCCAACAACACCGACTCCGACAAGACCTCGGGTGCCAAGAACCCCGCCGCCTCGGCGGGGGCGAAGGCCGGGACGACCCCGGGCTCCGATCCCGCGGCCAACGGCTCGGCCGCCAAGGCCGCCGGTCAGGACCCCACCGGCCAGGCCCGTGAGGGCTCCGGCGGTACGAAGGGCACCTCCACCGCCTCGGCGGGCACCCTGCCCGCCGGGTACACCACGGTCGCCGACGACCAGTTCCGCTTCAGCGTCGCGATGCCCGGGGACTTCCGCCGGACCCATGTGGCGGGCCAGAATTCGGGGGGTGTCTACGGCCGCGCGCCTGGTGCGTTCCCCCGACTCCAGATCGACTTCAACCCCAACCCTGTGGACGACGCCGTCGCCGCGTGGAAGAGCCTGCGCGGGCCCGTCAGCAAGTCCTCTCCGGGATTCCGGGAACTGGGTCTCGCCAAGGTCTCGTACAACGGTTATCCGACCGTCGCCGACTGGGAGTTCGAGCGCAAACAGAGCGGCGAGAGGGTACGGATCCTGGACAGGGGCTTCAAGGTGGACGACCGGCGCGGCTACGCCATCATGATCACCTGCAAGGCGGACGAATGGGAGGCGGCGGAGTGCAAGACCCTGCGCGAGACCGCGTTCGCCACGTTCAAGCCCAAGGACTGACGCGGGACACGTATCGTGAAGGCGCGCGGATGGTATCGACCACAACCCTCCGCGACATGACCGGAATTGACGCGTAATGACCTGTCGGCGTTATCTCCCGGTCCCCGGGACCGGCTGAGCGGGCAGCGCGCTTGAGGGGAGGCGGCGTGGACGACTATGCGGGAAGGGTGCTCGGCGACCGCTACCGTCTGCCCCTGCCTCCGTCCGACGCGTACGAGCTGGCGGAGAGCCGCGCCTTCGACACCTACAGCGGCCAGGAGGTCCTGGTCCGCGAGGTACCGCTGCCGGAGGTGGTCGAGGCCGAGTTCATCGAGGCCGCTGCCACCGCCCCCGAGACCCCGTCCGGCGCCGCCGCCCAGCGCCGCGCCCTGAGCCGTGCGGGCCGCAGCCTCACCGAACCCGCCGTGCTCCGCGCCATCGAGGCCGCCCAGGCCGCCGCGCGCATCCCCGACCACCCCCGGCTCGACCAGGTCTTCGACGTCTTCGCCGAGGACGGATCGCTGTGGATAGTCAGTGAGCGCGTCCACGCCCGGCCGCTGGCGGCCCTGCTGGCCGACCGGCCGCTCTCGCCCTACCGGGCCGCCGAGGTCGCCTCCGATGTCCTCACCGCCCTGCGTGTCCTGCACGCCCATGGCTGGACCCATCGCAACATCACCGCCCGCACCGTCCTGGTCTGCGACGACGGGCGGGTCGTCCTCACCGGTCTCGCCTCCGGCGCCGCCGAGGAAGCCCTCTGCGGCTACGCCCCGGTGCCCGTCGAGTTCCCGGAACCCCCTTCCTTCGATGAGGGCGACGGGGGTGCTGAGGATGACACCGATGCCGGTGACGATGATGGTGTGTACGCGTACGGAGACGACGAGCCCGACCCGTACACCGGGAGCGCGGAGGACGACGATCCGTACACCGGGAGCGTGGAGGGCGACGAGCCGTACGAGACGTATGAGACGCCCGAGGACGATCGCGCGGGCGGTTCCCGCGGCGCCTACGGCTCGGGCGTGGAGTACGAGGGCACGCCCGCGCTGGAGCGGGAGGCCGGGCCCGGTCCGGTCCGCCCGTACGCGTCCCCGGCGGAGCTGCGGCACGGGAACGACGGCGGGGCGCCGGATGTCCGGGCGGCCCGGTCGGGCGCGATAGCCGCGTACCGCGCGGGCGCGCGCGCCGGGGCGCGCGTCGGCGAGGAGGAACGCGGCGCGGACCACCCCGTGCAGTCCGGGCACGATCCGGACTGGTGGGCCAGGAAGCCGGGCGAGCCGGGCACCGGGAACCTGTCCTCCGGCGGACCCGCGCGGCTCGCGGGGACCTGGAGCGATGGCTCCGGCACGGTCCCGGACGGCGCCCGGCCGCTCACGGCGGGCGGTGGCGGCCATCCGTACCGGGACAGCGACCCCTATGGCGTACGGCAGCGGTCCACGCCGCGCCCGCCCGCGCTGCCCGCGCCGGAACCGGCCGCCGGGGGCTGGGGTATCGCCGCCCCGGACACCGCGCGCGCCGAGGCCGAACGACGCCATGTCCCGGTGTTGTCCGAGCCGTCTGTGTCGTCCGCCTCGTCTGGGCTGTCTGGGCCGCACGGTTCCGGGGCGACAGCCGATCCGGACGGGCCCGCGGCGGCCCCCGTGGGGAGCTGGGACGAGGTGGTCGCGGGCGCCGGGACCCCCGAGTACCGGGGCCCCGCCACTCCGCTGGCCGCCGAACGCGCCCGCCAGGCGAGGATCGCCGTCGTCGGCGCCGTCACCGAGCGCTGGGCACCCGAACAGGCGGGCCCGGTCCATGAGAACTGGCAGCTCGCGGCGCCCGTCGGCCCCGCGACGGACCTCTGGGCGCTGGGCGCCCTGCTCTACCGCTCGGTCCAGGGCCACGCCCCCTACCCGGAGGAGAACGCCGCCGAGCTGGCCCAGCTCGTGTGCGCCGAGCCGCCCGCCTTCGCCGAGGAGTGCGGACCGCTGCGGCCGGTGGTGGAGTCGCTGCTGCGGCAGGACCCCACCGAGCGCCCGGACGTGGAGGAGCTGAGCGGCTGGCTGCGGTCGCTGATCCGCTCGGCGCCGGAGCCCGACGCGGGCGTCGACGTCGTTGCGCTGCCCGCGCCCGGCACCGCGCCCGCGGGCGGCGGGGGACGGCTGCCCGTCGTCCGGCGCCGGGGTGAGCTGGTCCGCCGACGGCGCACCACCACCGATGTGGTCCACGGCCGCCACCGGCACAAGAAGCCCCGCGCCGAGCGGCGCGGTCCGCGCTTCCTCGGCCGCATCCTGGTCGGGGTGGTCCTGCTGCTGATGGCGGCGGCCATCGCGTACGCCATGCTCTTCATGCCGAAGTCCGCCGACACCGGCGCCGGTGGCGGCGAGAACGACCGGCGTACGGGAGCGGAGGGGAAGCCCGCCGCGCCGAGCGCCCAGCCCGCTCCCGAGGGGGGCCCGGGCACGGCGACGCCGCCCGCGTCCCCGGCGCCTTCGGGCTCCACCACACCCGGCTCCCAGCTCCCGCAGACCTCGACGGAGCCCGCGAAGCTGCCCGACGGCTTCACCCTGCGCAAGGACCCGGAGGGCTTCCAGATCGGAGTCCCCGAGGGATGGGAGCGGCGGCCGATCAACGACATAGGCCAGGTCCGCTACGGCAACGGGGACTTCACCCTGATCGTGGTGCCCGGCCGGGACAGCGCCCGCGAGAGCGGCGGCGACCCCCTGGCCTACCAGCGGGACAAGCAGCGCGAACTCCAGCCGTACCGGGACTCCTCATGGGCGGTGGCCAACGGGCTGCGGCGGATAGAGATCGGCCGGAGGGTGATGGCCGAGGGCCAGTTCAGCTGGGAGGACACCACGGGACGGCAGGTCTTCGTCCGCAATCTGGTGATGGTCCTCGGCGGCCGGTACCACGTGGTGCAGGTGATCGGCCCGGACGAGCAGCGCGACAAGGTGATGGCGGCCTACCGGGTGGCGGCGGACGCCTACCGGACCACGCGCTGAGGACGCCGGTGGCACCGGTCGCTTACTGGTCTGCGTGCTGAGGGCGTCGGCGCGGTTCGCTTACTGGTCTGCGTGCTGAGGGCGTCGGCGCGGGTCGACTACCGGACCACGCGCTGAGGGCGCCGGTGGCGCCGGTCGCCGCCCCCGGCTGAGGGGAATTCTCACGGTGCCCACCCGCGCCCGCGCGCCCACCCTGGCGCGGAGACCGTCGCCGGATCGCCCCTGGGCCCGCGCCCGCCCCGGCGCCCCTGGCCCCGCGCTCTCCCGTATCCCGTATCCCGTTCCCTGGCGGGTGCCTCCGCCCCCGGGTGACCCCCCGCCCAGCGCGGCGCTGCGGCCCGGCCCGCACGGCGTGGAGGTGGCGGCGCGTCGCCCTTGGTGCGAGGCGCGCCGCACCCCCGCCCCGTACGCCCTGGGAAAGTGTTACCCGCGGGTACCCAAAGGGCGGCGGCGCGGCATAGGCTCGGGCGCATGACGCAGCCGTCTCCGTCGCAGTCGAAGACCCCTGTCGGCACCAACCCCGCCGCGGTCACCCCGCCCGGGGTCCGTACCGCCGCCGACGTGGTGACTCCGGAGGTGGTGGCCCAGCTGGTGCGCGGCGTCCTGGGGTCCGGGCGGACCGCGAACCACTCACCCCTCACCGGCGACAGACTCGCCGAGCTGCCGGAGTCGACACCGGGGGATGTGGCCGAGGCGTTCGAGCGGGCCCGCGCCGCACAGCCGGTGTGGGCGGCGGTCCCGGTACGGGAGCGGGCGGCCGTCCTGCTGCGCTTTCACGATCTGCTGCTGGAGCGCCAGGCCGAGGTCCTCGACCTGATCCAGCTGGAGACCGGCAAGGCCCGGCTCCACGCCCATGAGGAGATCCAGGCCACCGCGGTGGCCGCGCGCCACTACGGCCGCCGCGCCGCCGCCTATCTCGGTCCCAGGCGCCACGCGGGTGTCGTCCCGGTCCTCACCAGGACCACCGAGCTGCGCCAGCCGCGCGGGGTCGTCGGCCAGATCGTCCCGTGGAACTACCCCCTCGAACTCTCCATCGGCGACGCGCTGCCCGCCTTCGTCTCCGGCAACGCGGTCGTGATGAAGCCCGACACGGAGACCGCCCTCACCGCGCTGTGGGCCCGGGATCTGCTGATCGAGGCCGGTCTGCCCGCCGAGGTCTTCCAGGTGGTCATCGGCGAGGGCCCGGTCGTCGGCCCCGCGCTGGTCCAGCACGCCGACTATGTCTCCTTCACCGGCTCCACCCGTACCGGCCGCGAGGTCGCCCAGGGCGCCGCGGCCCGGCTGGTCGGCTACTCCCTCGAACTCGGCGGCAAGAACCCCATGCTGGTGCTCCATGACGCCGATATCGAGCGCGCCGCCCACGGCGCGATCCGCTCGTGCTTCTCCTCGGCGGGCCAGCTCTGTATCTCCATGGAGCGGCTCTACGTCCACGCGTCGATCGCCGAGCGCTTCCTGGACCGGTTCGCGGCGCGGACGCGGGCGATGCGGCTCGGTTCCGCGCTGGCGTACGGGGCGGACATGGGTTCCCTGGCCGGTGCGCGGCAGCTGGAGACGGTCGTCCGCCATGTCGAGGAGGCCGTGGCGAAGGGCGCCACCGTCATCGCGGGCGGTGTCGCCCGCCCCGACCTCGGCCCCTACTTCTACGAGCCGACGATCCTCGACGGCGTCGAGCCACCGATGGCGGTCTGCGCCGAGGAGACCTTCGGCCCGGTCGTCTCCGTCTACCGCTTCACGGACGAGGACGCGGCCGTCGAGGCCGCCAACGCCACCGCGTACGGACTGAACGCGAGCGTCTGGACGCGCGACGGCCGGCGCGGGCACGAGGTCGCGGCGCGGCTGCGCTCGGGCACGGTGAACATCAACGAGGGGTACGCGGCGGCCTACGGGAGCGCCGGGGCGCCCATGGGCGGCATGCGTGACTCCGGTGTGGGCCGCCGGCACGGCTCCGAGGGGATCCTCAAGTACACCGAGGCCCAGACGGTGGCGCAGCAGCGGCTGCTGCCGCTGGCCCCGTCGTTCGGGATGGACGACGAGCGGTACGCGGCTCTCATGAACCGCTCCCTGCGCGTGATGAAATCCCTCAGAATGCGCTGAAGACGCTGAGCTTGCGCTGAGGTCACCGCCAGCGCCCTCCTGGAGACGTAACGCCCCGCTTTCCCGTACCGCCGTTCCGCTGGTTCCGTCGTCCCGTGCTGAGGAGGGCCATGCCCGCTGCTGAGGAATCGTCCGCGTACGACTACGACGTGATCGTCATCGGCTCGGGCTTCGGCGGCTCGGTGGCCGCGCTGCGGCTGTCGGAGAAGGGCTACCGGGTCGGGGTCCTGGAGGCCGGGCGCCGCTTCACCCGGGAGAGCCTGCCGAAGAACTCCTGGGACCTGAGGAACTTCCTGTGGGCCCCGGCGCTCGGGCTCTTCGGTATCCAGCGGATCCATCTGCTCGGCAAGGTGATGGTGCTGGCGGGCGCGGGGGTGGGCGGTGGTTCGCTCAACTACGCCAACACCCTCTACGTACCGCCCGCCGCCTTCTTCGAGGACCCGCAGTGGAGGGACATCACCGACTGGCGGGACGAACTCAAGCCGTACTACGACCAGGCACGGCGGATGCTCGGTGTCCGGGTCAATCCGACGATGACCCCGTCGGACCTCCATCTGAAGGCGGCGGCGCGGGCGATGGGCGTCGGCGACAGCTTCCACATGGCCCCGGTCGGGGTCTTCTTCGGCGACGGCTCCGACGCCGACGGCTCGGTGATGGCCGAGCCCGGCGCGGAGGTTCCCGACCCGTACTTCGGCGGCGCCGGGCCCGCGCGGCGCGCCTGCCACGAGTGCGGCGAGTGCATGACCGGCTGCCGTCACGGCGCCAAGAACACCCTGAACGAGAACTATCTCCACCTCGCCGAGCGCGCGGGCGCCGTGGTCCACCCGATGACCACCGTCATCTCCCTCACCGGCGACGCGCGCGGCGGTTACGCCGTGGGGACGCTGCCGAGCGACAACCGCCGCCGGGGCCGCGGGCGTACGTTCCGGGCGCCCCGGGTGGTCCTGGCGGCCGGGACGTACGGGACGCAGACCCTGCTGCACCAGATGCGCGACAGCGGGCTGCTGCCGGGGCTCTCCGGACGGCTGGGCGAGCTGACCCGTACCAACTCCGAGGCGATCGTGGGCGCGCAGACCGACGACCGCCGCTACCGCGCCCGGCACGGCACGGACCGGGCCGACTTCACCCGGGGGGTGGCGATCACCTCCTCGGTCCACCCCGACGCCCACACCCACATCGAGCCCGTCCGCTACGGCAAGGGCTCCAACGCGATGGGCGCGCTGACGGTCCTCCAGGTGCCCTACCGGATGCGGGGACGGGTCGCCGGATGGCTCGGGAACATGGCCCGCCATCCCGTCCTCGCCGCGCGCTCGCTCTCCCAGTGGCGCTGGTCGGAGCGGACGATCATCGCGCTGGTGATGCAGTCGCTCGACAACTCGCTGACGACGTACCGCAAACCGCGCGGGCTCGGCAAGGGACTGCTCACCGCCCGGCAGGGGCACGGCGCGCCCAACCCGTACCAGATCCCGGAGGCGACCCGGGCGGCCTCGCTGCTCGCCGAGGAGATCAACGGTTTCGCGGGCTCCAACGTCGGCGAGCTGATGGGAACCCCGATCACCGCGCACTTCCTCGGTGGCTGCCCGATCGGCGACCGCCCCGAGACCGGGGTGATCGACCCCTACCACCGGCTCTACGGCCATCCGGGGATCTCGGTCGTCGACGGGGCCGCCGTCTCCGCCAACCTCGGGGTGAACCCCTCCCTCACCATCACCGCCCAGGCCGAACGCGCCCTGGCGCTCTGGCCCAACCACGGGGACGAGGACCCCCGCCCGCCCCAGGGCGCCGCCTACGCGCGGCTCGCCCCGGTGGCCCCCAGAGCACCGGCCGTCCCCCCGGGTGCCTTCGGTGAACTGCGGCTTCCGTTCCTGGGGATGCCGACGGTCCGGCCCCGGGATGTGTGAGACCCCGATCCGGCGCCGTATCTTCCGTAACCTTCCGTAACCTTCCGTGCCGGACGCACAGGGAGGCCGCTGCACCCCCCTCCGAATGCAGCGACCTCCCTGGGTCTTGGTGGCGCGGCCCGTGGCCGCGCGCGGTGGCGCGGCGAGTGGGCCGTGCTGGGTGGCGCGGCGTTGGTGCCGCGCGCCGGGTCAGGCCGACTCGCCGCTCCGGCGGCGCTTGACCGCGAAGACCACTCCGGCGCCCGCCACGACGGCGACGCCTCCGACGAGACCGATCGTCGGCAGCACCGAGCTGGAGCCGGTGGCCGCCAGCGCGCCGGTGACCCGCGGGCTGGTCTGGGTCTCCGCCTTCGGCTTCCGCGGCGGAACCGGGACCTTGCCGCCCTCCTGCGGCTTGGTACCGCCGGTGTCCGTGCCCGCCGTCACGATCTGGAACCGGTACGCGGTGTCGCTGAAGCCCTCGCAGTTGGCCTCGCTGTCGGTATAGAGGCCGACCCCGAGGGAGAAGGCGCTGCCGGCCGGGGCCGAGGAGGTGACATCGATCCGCAGCGGGATCGTGGCCCGGTGACCCGGCTTCAGCTCGTCGGACCAGCCCACGAAGCCGACGGTCTCGCCGTTGGGACCTTCGAGACCGCGCCAGGTCCTCGCGTCGGGGTCATACGCCTGGAGCTTGATCTGCTTGGTGCGGAAGAGCTTCTCGCCGTCCTTGTCGGCGGAGGCGCCCGCGAAGTAGACCAGGTCCGTGAGCGTGGTCTTGGAGTCGTTGCGCGCGCTCAGCTCGAACGTGTGCCAGCCGCTGCCCGCCGCGATCTTGCCGGGCAGGCCCTTGATGGCGACCTCGATCCCGGGGTCCTCCTCGCAGAAGCCCGGCTCCTCCTCTTCGCCCTCGCTGGTGGAGGGGCTCGGGGTGGGCGAGCCGCTGCCGCTCGGGGCGGGGGACGAACTGGTGCCCTCCTCGGGGGCCGAGCTCTCGTCCGACGGGGAGGGCGAGCCCGAGCCGTCGCCGGAGCCGGGCTCCTTGGACTCCTTCCCGCCGTTCCCTTCGCCCGGCTCACCGCTGGCCGAGCCGGACGGCTCCACGCTCGGGGCGCTCTCCGAGACGCTCGGCGAGGGGGAACTGGACACCGACACGGAGGCGTCCTTCTCCGTCGCGTGGGCGGCGGTCGTGGTGAGGACCACGGCCGGGGCGATCACGGCGGACGCGGCGACGGCCGCCATGGCACGGCGCAGTTTCATGAAGACCTCGCGTGGTGTCGGGTGCCACGGGCGGGTGGCACAGCGTCAGGCCCTCCGAGGCGGGGGTTCACGGGTGAGGCCGTTGTTACGCATGGGTTGACCCACGGCCGGGGAGAAGGGTTGCACCCGCGCACCACGCGAATTCCTGTGACGTAGACCACTCCGGGCGGCCGGTGTGGTGCGGTCACGTACGGCGTCGTACGGAGACGTGCCGCGTCACATGAAGTCCGTACGCGTCACAGGGGGTCGTACGGACCGCATGGAGTCGTACGAGCCGCATGGAGTCGTACACGTCGCATGGAGTTGTACGAGCCGCATGGAGTCGTACACGTCACAGGGAGTCGTACGGACCGCGGGGATCGCGGATCTCCGTCCATGGGGCGACCGGACAGGGACAAGGGCCCCGCGGACAGCGTTCCGC
>NZ_JBHVHF010000090.1:0-25593 GCF_042800315.1 Streptomyces sp. NPDC057638 | reverse complement strand
GCCGGGGGTACCCCCACCGCCTTGCGATTTCCCCCTGGGCCTTCGGCCCGGTGGGGGCACCTCCCGGGCGGAGCCTGGGGGAGTACCCCCAGCACTGGACGCCGCAGGCCCCTCCCCCTGGACTTCGTCCGGGGGGACCCCCATTCGGGCGGACGACGCTATTTGTCAGACACGGCCTAGCTCTTCTGGTGGACGGCCAGTTCGTGCAGGTGTTCCACCAGGGCGATCAGGACGAACTTGCTGGAGGAGTGGTCGCGCGCGTCGAACTCCACCAGCGGGATGTCCGGCCGCAGTGCCAGTGCCTGGCGGATGTGCTCATCGCTGTGGAGGGGCCCGCCGAAGTCGTTGACGGCGACGATGTACGGCATGCCGTGGTGCTCCAGCCGGTCCAGCGCGTACCAGGCGTCCGTCATCCGCCGGGTGTCCACCAGCACCACCGCCCCGATCGTCCCGCTGAGCAGCCGCTCCCACAGGAACCAGAAGCGTTCCTGGCCCGGGGCGCCGAAGAGGTACAGGACGCTGCGGCCGTCGATGGTGATCCGGCCGAAGTCGAAGGCGACGGTGGTGGAGCCCTTGCCGCTGACCCGGTGGGCGTCGTCGACGCTGCGCCCGACCCGGCTCATCACCTCCTCCGTGTGCAGCGGGCGTATCTCGCTGACGGAGCGGACCATGGTGGTCTTGCCGACGCCGAAACCACCGACGACGACGATCTTCAAAGCGTTCTCGGCGTCACGGCGCATGGCCGTGGGATGTTCGGTGGGCCGGTCCACCGCCCCTGTGCTGCGGGTCATCGCTTCGGGGAGGTGCCGGGCGCGGTGCCGGTCATCGAGAGGTGCCTTCCGGGTGGCGGGGGCATAACTGGAGCCGCATGTTCCTGATCAAGTGGACGTCACTATAGGAGAGTTGGCGATCACATGGGGATCATCCTGTCGTCTGCTTCTGGTACTACCTCGCTGACCTGCGCTTTTGTTCCATTCGGCCCTGCTCAAGGCCCCTTCCGGCCCCGGTATCCGCCCCCATGGGCCCCTCCTTCGCGTCGACCGGCCCGCCCGGGGCGCGAGGGCGGCGTTCCCCGCGCGGGCGGTGCGGCCGGGGCATGCTGGGGGCATGGGTGACGCGGGGCAGCGGGGCGAGACGGGCGCCGGGCGGGACAGCCGGGGGCAGAGCAGGCGGCAGAGCCGACGGCAGAACCCCGACACCTTCCGCCTGGTACGGGAGTTGCGCGCCGCCGTCCGGGGCCGGGTCGACTTCTCGCCCACCGCCCGCGCCCTGACCACCATGGACGCCTCCAACTACCGCCGTGTCCCGCTCGGTACCGTCGCCCCCGCCGACGCCGACGACATCGAGGCCACTCTCGCGCTCTGCCGCGAGCACGCCGTCCCCGTCGTCCCCCGGGGCGGCGGCACCTCCATCGCGGGCGGCGCGCTCGGCACCGGCGTGGTGCTCGACCTGACCTGCCATATGAACGCGCTGGTGAGCCTGGACCCGGACGCCCGTACCGCGATCGTCCAGCCCGGTATCGTCCTCGACACCCTCAACGCCGCCGCCCGGCCGCATGGACTCCTCTTCGGACCCGATCCCTCCACCCACGCCCGCTGCACCCTCGGCGGCATGATCGGCAACAACGCGTGCGGCGCGCACTCCGTCGCCTGGGGCACCACCGCCGACAACGTCGACTCGCTCCGGGTCATCGGCTACGACGGCACCCGCCGCACCCTCGCCCGGGGCTGGTCCGGCGCCCCCGGGGGCCTGCGCGAGCTGATCGACGCGCATCTGGCCCCGCTGCGCACCGGCTATCCGCCGGGCCTGCCGCGCCGGATCTCCGGATACGCGCTCGACGCGCTGCTCCCGGAGAACGGCGTTGACCTCGCCCGTTCCTACTGCGGCAGCGAGGGCACCCTCGCCGTGCTGGCGGAGGCGACCGTACGGCTGGTGGAGGCGCCCCGGGCCCGCGCCCTCGCCGTCCTCGGCTACGGGGACGAGAGCGCGGCCGCCGACGCGGCGCCCGCGCTGGTGCCGCTCGGCCCGCTGACCGTGGAGGGGATGGCCGACGACCTGGTGCCCGACGGACACGGGCTGCCGCGCGGCCGGGCCTGGCTCTTCGTGGAGACCGGTGGCGCCACCGCCGCCGAGGCCCGCGCCCACGCGGAGGCGATCGTCCGCGCGGCGGACGCCCTGGCGGCGCGGATCGTCACCGAACCGGCCGCGACGCGCGCGCTGTGGCGGATCCGCGAGGACGCGGCGGGCACCGCCACCCGCACCCCCGACGGCGCCGAGGCGTGGCCGGGCTGGGAGGACTGCGCGGTGCCGCCCGCCCGGCTCGGCATGTATCTGCGCGACTTCCGCGCCCTGCTGACCGAACACGGTCTGCACGGGACCCCTTACGGCCACTTCGGTGAGGGCTGTGTCCATGTACGGATCGACTTCGACCTTCTGACCGACGAGGGCGTACGCCGCTTCCGCCGCTTCTCCGAGGCGACCGCCGCCCTGGTCGTCTCCCACGGCGGCTCGCTCTCCGGCGAACACGGCGACGGCCGGGCCCGCGCCGAACTGCTGCCCGCGATGTACGGAACCGAGCTGGTCGGCCTCTTCGCCCGGGTCAAGGACGTCTGGGACCCCGACGGCGGCCTCAACCCGGGCACCCTGGTCCGCCCCGACCCGCTCGACGCCCACCTCCGCTTCACGGGCCTGCCGCGCGAGCCCGTCGATGTCGCCTTCGGCTACCCCGCCGACCACGGCGACTTCACCGCCGCCGTGCGCCGCTGCGTCGGCGTCGCCAAGTGCCGGATCCCCACCCCGCCGGAGACCGGGGTGATGTGCCCCTCCTTCCGGGCGACGGGGGAGGAGGCCCACTCCACCCGGGGCCGGGCCCGGCTGCTCCACGAGATGCTCGTGGGGGAGGTGGTCCGGGACGGCTGGCGCTCCACCGAGGTCCGGGACGCGCTCGACCTCTGCCTCTCCTGCAAGGGCTGCCGCTCGGACTGCCCGGTGGGGGTGGACATGGCCACCTACAAGGCCGAGTTCCTGCACCACCACTACGCGGGCCGCCTCCGCCCCCGCTCCCACTACGCCCTCGGCCGTCTCCCCCAGTGGCTGCGGCTGGCGGCCCCCGCCGCCCGCCCGGTGAACGCGCTCGCGCGTCTCCCTTTGTTCGCCGCCCTCGCCAAACGGGCGGCCGGGATCACCCCGGAGCGCGCGCTGCCACCCCTCGCGCCGGTCCGCTTCCGTACGGGACTGCCGAGACGTACGGGGGAGAGCCCGGCCGACCTCGTTCTCTGGCCCGACACCTTCACCGAACACCTCACCCCCCAGGTCGGCCACGCGGCCCTGCGGGTGCTGACGGCGGCCGGGCTCACCGCCGTCGTCCCGCGCGGCCGGATCTGCTGCGGGCTGACGGCCGTCTCCACCGGCCAGCTCGACCACGCCCGGCGGGTGATGCGGCGCACGCTGCGCACCGTCGAGCCCCTGCTGGCGGCGGGTCTGCCGGTGACGGTCCTGGAACCGAGCTGCGCCGCCACCCTCCGTACGGATCTGCCCGAGCTGCTCCCGGACGATCCGCGCGCGGCCCGGCTGGCCGCCTCGGTCCGTACGTTCGCGGCCACCCTGGAGGGGAGCGCGCCCGGCTGGACCCCGCCCCGCCTGGACCGCGAGACCGTCGGCCAGACCCACTGCCACCAGCACGCGGTCCTCGGCGACGCCCCCGAACGCCGCCTGCGTGAGCGCGCGGGCCTGCGCGGTGAACTCACCGGCGGCTGCTGCGGCCTGGCGGGCAACTTCGGCTTCGAGCGGGGCCACTGGGAGGTCTCGGTCGCCTGCGCCGAGGAGCGGCTCCTCCCGGCGGTACGGGCGGCGGGCGAGGACGCCGTGGTGCTGACGGACGGCTACTCCTGCCGCACCCAGGTGGAACAGCTCGGCGGCCGTCCGGGCCGCCATCTGGCTGAGGTGCTGGCGGAGGCGCTCGGACCGGGCGCGGGGTTGGCGGACGACCGGGAAGAAGCGGCCGAGTAGCCGGTGAAGGGCCCGGATCGAAGGGCGGTGACCGTCGCGCGGCCACCGCCCGGCTGTCACCGTCGTGCGGCCACCGTCCGTCACTGGTCGTGCGGCCCCCACCCGGCCTCACCGTCGCTCCCGCGCCCCGGCGCTCTGTCCGTTTGGCGATAGGACATGTCGCTCACGCGGATGGCGGTCAACTCCGCCGCTGCCTAGCGTCGTTACATGCCCATCCACCACTCACGCCACAAGCGTCATCACTACTCACACCGGCCGCTGATGACGACGGGAAACCCGGTATGACATCGGCACCCACCACGGCCCCCGTCCGCCCCACAGCACGCCGGGGACTCGCCCTGGTGGTGCTCTGCTGTGTGCAGTTCATGCTGGTCCTGGACGACAACGTGGTGAGCGTCGCGCTCCCCAGCATCCGCGACCAGCTCGGCTTCAGCGCCACGGGCCTGGCCTGGGTCGCCAACGCCTACTTCCTCGCCTTCGGCGGACTGCTGCTGCTCTTCGGCCGCATGGCAGACCTGCTGGGCCGCCGACGCGTCTTCCTGCTGGGCGTCGCGCTCTTCGGCGCGGCGAGCCTCGTCTGCGGACTCGCCCAGGAACCCTGGCAGCTCGTGGCCGGACGGTTCGTCCAGGGCGCGGGCGCGGCCATGGCCAGCCCCGCCGCGCTGGCCCTCATCGCCCTCCTGTTCCCCGGACCCGAGGAGCGCGCCCGGGCGTTCGGCATCTGGGGCGGCATCGCCGCCCTCGGCGGCACGATGGGCCTGGTGATCTCCGGTGTGCTCACCGGCCTCGCCTCCTGGCGCTGGATCTTCCTGATCAACCTGCCCGTCGCCCTCGCGGCCGTCGCCCTGCTGCCGCGTCTGGTGCCGGAGAGCCGGGCCGTGGACGGCGGGCGGCTCGACGTACGCGGCGCGGTCCTCGGTACCGGCGCCCTGGTGTCACTGGTCTACGGACTGCTGCGGATCGGCGAGTCGGGCTGGGCGGACCCGGCCGTCGCCGCCACCCTGGGCGCGGCCGTCCTCCTGGCCGCCGCCTTCGTCGTGGTGGAGGCACGCACCCCCGAACCGCTCGTACCGGCGTCGTTCCTGGCCTCGCGGATCCGCGCCGTCGCCAACGGATCGACGCTGCTGTTCTCCGCCGCCATGTACGCGATGGCGTTCCTGCTGATGGTCCACCTCCAGACCGTGCTGGGCTATCGCCCGCTCACGGCGGGCATCGCCTATCTGCCCTTCGGCGCCGGAATCCTCGCGGGCATGTGGCTCTCCTCCCGGGCGGTGGTCAGGTTCGGTGTCCGCCCGGCCCTCGTCGGGTCGTTCCTGATCACCGCCGCCGGGCTGCTGCTGCTGTCCGGGGTGGCACCGAGCGACGGGTACGCCTCCGGGGTGCTGCCCGGCATGCTCGTCACCAGTCTGGGCTGCGGACTGAGCCTGCCCGCCCTGACCGTCGCCGCCCTCACCGGCACCACCGGGGAGAACGCCGGGATCGGCTCGGCCGTCCTCAGCTCCGTCCAGCAGGTCGGCGGCGCCGTGGGCGTGGCGGTGCTGGTCGCCCTGGCCACCCGCCATGGTGACGCCCCCGCCCCGGGCGAATCCCTGCGGGCCGCGACGGAGGGCTTCTCCCTCGCGCTCACCGCCGCAGCCGCCCTTCTTGCACTCGGCGCGCTGCTCATCGCCACCTCGCTCGGAAAGAACCGTGAAGCGCTCCCCGCCGAGGCGCCGACCAGCCACGCGGACCGTCCGTAGCCCTTCTCCGGCCGCCCTCGACCGGCACGACCCCGCCGCCCGTGGTGGGCGCCCGGCGCATCCCACGCGTCCACCACGGGCGGGCGGGGCCGGTGGTCACGCGGCCCGGCCAGGTCCTGCCGCTCCGGAACCCCGGCGGGTCCTCCCCGCCGGGAAAACCGTTGGCGCCGGGACACGGCCCCTGCGTACGGTGAGAACGAACTCGTGCACGAGAGGCGTACTCCCGTGCCCAGCCACGCTTCCGGGCTCGACCGAGCCCTAGAAAGAGTTGATGTATGCCCCGGCCCGAGCCGAGCCCGCCCATGCGAAACGTGGCGCGTCCGGCTGCCGATTCCGTCGCCGCCTCCCTGGCGCGCTGACGCCGTGAGCGACTCCGCCTCCTGAGCCTCCGGCCCCTTCACGGGCCACCGCACGGTCTCCTGAGGCAGCCGCTCCCCGGCGTCCCGTGCCCTGGCGAGTCCCTCCCTCCGGAGTACGAGGGGACAGCTCTGTGCCCCGGTCCACCGAGGGCTCCCACGGCGACGCTCCGACCGGTCACACGTTTCGGTGGGCCGCTCGGCCTCCTCCCGCTGTCAGCAGTCACGTTCCCAGCGAGGAGAGAACCCGGGTGTCCAGCACCACCTCCCACCCCCACGCCGTCCTGCGCACCAACACCTTCACCTGTGTGCGCTGCGGTCTGACCGTCACCGCCGTCGACCCCGACGGCAACCCCCGTCACCACTGCCCCAGCTGTCTGCACTCCCAGCATGTCCAGGACCACGTCGACGGCGGAGCCTCCGACTGCCGGTCGCGGATGACGCCGATCTCGATCGCCGTCCTGCGCGACGGCGACTGGATGCTCATCCACCGCTGCGTCCGCTGCGGCGAACTGACCTCCAGCCCGGTCGCGCCCGACGACAACCAGCTCATCCTGATGCAGCTGGCAGTGCGCCCGCTGGCCCAGCCGCCGTTCCCGCTCGACGTCTTCGCCCGGTTGTAGCGGAGGTCCTGACATGCCACGAAGAACCACACGTGAGCGGCGCCCCCAGCGCCGTAAGGACGTCCTCCACGGCCACGGCGGGGAGTCCGGCCCGGCCTTCCGCTGTGTCGGTTGCCGTCTCGACGTCCCCCTGACCGCCCCGGGCACCGCCCACCGCAACCACTGCCCGCACTGCCTCACCAGCCGCCATGTGGACGCCCGTATCCCGGGCGACCGCGCGGCGGACTGCGGCGGCCGGATGGTGCCGCTGTCGCTCTCCGCCCGCCAGGACGGGGAGTGGCTGATCATCCACCACTGCCTGTCCTGCGACGAACTGAGCGCCAACCGCGTCGCGGGCGACGACAACGCGCTCGCGCTGGTACGGATGGCCCTGCGCCCGCTCGCGGAACGCGGCCCCTCCGGCTGGCGCATGCCCGGCCCGAGCCCGCTACCGGAGCGGGTCTGAGGTATCCCCTGGCCCACCCACCCGTGTCGGAGGGTGGGCCAGGAACATCAGCTCAGACGCGGCCGGGCGGGCTTGCTGCGGCGCCCCCGCAGCATCCGCAGCAGCAGCCCGAGCGCGAACGACTGCACCAGCGCGGAGACGACGACCCCGCCGATCAGGACCGCGCCGGAGACCGTCGCGATGCCGAAGGCGTTCGTCACGGCCGTGATCACGGCCATGGTGAGGAAGAAGACGGGAGCGGTGACCAGAGCGGGCCACACCCACACGAAGCCGGGATCCTGGGCGAAGACCGTCACGGCCGTGGCGCACGCGATGGCGACGCCGACGATGGCGAGATAGGCCGCCGAAGCGGGATTGGCGAAGGTCAGACGCGTGATGGTGCGGGCGTTCATGGGCGCTCTCCCGAGGTGTGGTACCTCCGATAGTCGCTGGCCGCGACGGTTCTGTCCTGAGTACCCGTACCCACGTTCGACCCGATCCCGTATCGCCGGGTGGGGTTTCACCCACCGACGTCCCAGCCGGTCTCAGCCGACCACCGCCCGCGCGACGAGCGTCCCGATGTGCGTGGGCTCGGGCGCCTCGATCACCCGGACGTCGGCTTCCGCGAATCCGGCCGTCAGCAGCATCTCCGTCCACTGCTCCGGTGTGTGGCTGTAGCGGTAGCTGTACCGCGCGGGGCCGGCGAATCCGCCCTTGTACATCCCCTGCGGCCCGTACGCGCCGGGGATGGCCGGAGGATGGGAGAACACCAGCATCCCACCGGGGTTCAGACACCGCGCCACCAGCGGCAGCAGTCGCGTCGGCTCGGTGAACCACACCGCCCCGAAGATCGAATACGCCGCGTCGTACTTCTCCGTGCAGTCCGCCAGGTACTCCAGCACCTCACCGCAGACGAACCGCACGCCCAGCGGCCCCCACCGCTCCGTGACGTTCTCCACCATGACGGGCGACAGATCCACGCCGGTCGCCTTGACCCCCCGCTGAGCCAGCCACGCGAGCCCCCGACTCGTACCGCATCCCAGCTCCACCACGCTGCCCGGATCTCCCAGCAACTCCGGCCCGGGCCCGTGCCCGGCGTACTGCGTCCAGCAGAGGACGGGATCCGCCTCGAAGACGGTGTCCTTGGTACTCGTGGCGTAGGCGTCCCAGATCTCGCGCTCGTGGTCGATGTTGTGGGGGACGGGCAACGGGGTTCCTTGCTCGGAGGCGGGCATGACAGTGCCCTCACTTTCCGTGGGCTGTCCGGAGGCGAGGGCACCTTAATGGGTGTTCAGTGGTGGCCACGCCCACGCGGCGGGCTTGGCGCCCGCCCGCGCCTCCCTGGGCCGTAGCCCCGTCACCTCTCCGCGATCAGCGGGTCGATCATCTCCCGCAGCTGCTTGTCATTGACCGCGAGCAGCGCACGGGCCGCTATTCTCCCCTCCCGGTCCACGACGACGGTGGCGGGAATCCCCTTGGGGCTCAGGGTCCCTTTCGGGAAACGCAGTATCTGCTGACCGGTGGAGTCATGGAGACTCGGATACGTGATGCCGAATTCCTTCTCGAACTCGATCGCCAGGCGCTTTTGAGGGTCACGCGTGTTGATCCCGAGGAACTCCACGCCCCGGGACCTGGTCTCCTTGGACACCGTGGCGAGATACCCCGCCTCGGCCCGGCACGGGGCACACCAGGAAGCCCAGACATTGACTACGACGATCTTCCCCCGGTAGTCGGACAGCTTGATCGGCCGCCCGTCGAGGGTCTCGCCCTCCAGATCGGGCGCGGCATCCCGCTCGCCCTTCTCGACCGTGGAGATACCACCGTCCCCGGTGACGAACTTCGTCTCGCCGCCACCGCCGGAGGTGCCACCGGAACCGCAGGCCGTGAGCAGGAGCACGCCGGTCACTGTCGCGACCAGCACTGTGGCGTTCCGGTCGGTCGTCCGCCGTCGGAAGACGCTGCCCAGACTCATGCGAGGAGTCTTACACAGGGCATCGCGATGTATGTGTGGACCCCTGCGCGGTCATACTCAATATTTTTAGGGGGAGTTGAAGTGTGCCATTTCCTCTGGCCATGACCGATGTAAAGCCCGTGATGGTAATGGCCGACTGGGGCTCGGATGTCTTGGTCGCCCTCGGTGACCTGATGAGCGTCCCGATATCTGTGGGCAGCGGCCTCGCTGACCTCCGGTAGGTCAGCCGCGTATGCGCGAGTGCTCCTGTCCGGCCCCGAAGAGCCCTACTCTCGAAACCATGACTGCGAGCATCGGCAATCGGCTCCGGGACGTACGCAAGCGGCGGGGCCTTACTCAGCAGGGACTTGCGAGAGGGAGCGGGGTCTCCGTCTCCCTCATCAGAGATCTGGAACAGGGCGTCCGGGAGGACACACGTCTGGAGACCGTCCGAAAACTGGCCCAGACGCTGCGGGTGCCCACCAGCCATCTGATGGTGGAGTCGGTGGAGCCAGCGGCCGACCCGGACACGGTGGACCGCTGGGCGCCCGTGCGCCAAGCGCTGGAGCAGGAGGCACGGGCGGACGACCTGGAGGACGTCCCGACGGTGACAGGGGTGAAGCAGGCCCTGGAAGCGGCCCTGCCGCTACTCGCGTCGGATCGTTTTCTGGAGTTGGGGTGGGCGCTGCCCCATCTGCTGCGGGACTCGGAGATCCTGTCGCACACCGACCCCGAAGGCCGCGTGATCCGCGTTCAGTTGCTTCAGCTCACCGGCTGGCTGCTGACCCAGACCCGTCAGACCGAGGCCGCCGAGATGGCCCTGGAACTGGCGCTGGACATGTCGTCCGACCGCATCCAAGGCGCCGCCACGGTCAACACCATGTGCTGGCTGTTGCTCCGCCGGGGGCGACTGGAGGAGGCCAGGAACCTGGCGATCACATGGGCTGACGACATGGAGCCCCGGATGTCCCGGGCCACCCCTGAGGAGTTGTGCACCTGGGGATCGCTGCTCCTGCGGGTCTCGGCCGCGTCCGTACGGGACAACCGGCCCGGCGAGGCCAAGGACGCCCTGCGGCTGGCCCACTCGGCGGCGGTGGCCGTCGGCCGGGAGTACCAGCCAAGGCAGGACTTCGTACGTACCTTCGGTCCGACGACGGTGGCGCTGAAGCAGATCGAGAACGCGAGTGTCACGGACCATCCGGACCAAGTGCTGACACTGTCCGCCACGATTCCGTCGGGCGGTCTCCGTCCGACATCGAACAACAGGAACCGCCACCGTCTCGACCTGGCGGACGCGTACGCGAAGACCCGCCAGTACGGCCAGGCCATAGGGGAGCTGACCGGCATCTGGCAGACCTCTCCCCAGTGGCTGCCCAACCAGCGTTACGCGAAGGACATCCTCGGCCGGATCATCGACAAGCGCCGGACGCTCACCGAGGACATGCGCACGCTCGCGGACGCCATGGGAATGCCCTTGTAACGCTGAGTGGTAGTTCGGGCGAGCACCCCGTCAAATTGGCATTGATGGGGTGATTCGTCCACCTCTAGCGTTCCGTCATGGCAATCACAAAGAGGCTGCGCCGTACTACGCTCGGTAGTGAATCTCTGGTCGTGGGCCAATGGAGGGCGTGAGCCGGGGCGATCCCCGGCCCGCTGGGGAGCAGGGCGACGCGCCTGAGGTCCCGGACGCGACGTGCGCCACAGAGCCCGATGAGGAACCGCACGGCAGCGGTTCGGCGACAGTCGACTCCCTGCTTCTCTGGTCGCTCCGGAAACGGGTGCGGGAGATCAACGCGGAGCACGCGCACTGGCGGTTGCCGTGATGCGGTTATGGCTCTGGCTGACGCTCGCGCTCGGGTCGGCTGAGGAGCGGTTGGGGCTCGGGTTCGAACTGTTACGGCTGCGCTGGGACGCCGGGTGCGTCGATGACTGGAGCCGGGGCCTGGAGGTCGAGGCCCATCGGGCGCGGCTCGACGCCGAGGTGGAGCGGCTGTTACGGCGGGCGTCGGACGAGTGGGGTGGTCCGGCATGACCGGCCCGCCCGTCGCGTATCTCTGTCATGTCATCGCAGAAGGCCCGGTCCACGGATCGGGCGAGATCGTCCCGTTCGTCCTCGGCACTCTGCGGACCCGCTCGCAGGACATCGCCCTGACCTGGTTACGGAAGCAGGCCCTGCGCCTGGCCGACGGGCTGGACCCCGACCCGGCCCGCGCCCCCTGGGCCACCCGCTGCGAGCGGGTCCCCGTCCCCGACGCGCCCACCGAGTTACGGGTGTGGGCCGCCGACCCCGCCGAGGACTACGCCGCACGTGCCCGGCTCGACCAGGGCGTGGCCGTCTCCGTCGTCATCCCGGACGGGCCCGACCGCTACACCCTCGCGATCATCCCCCGCCCGGCCCGGGCCCTCTTCATCCGGCCGTTCTTCCACCTCCACCCCGTGAGGCGATGACTGATGCCCGCCACCGGACGCGACCGCGTCCGCACCGACCGGACCGCCGTCACTACCCGCTACCGCGACGGCGAGACGGCCAAGGCCCTCGCCGCCGAGTACGGCGTGAGCGACGCCTGGCTGAAGAAACAGCTCACCGTCTGGGACGTGCCGGTACGCGGCGTCCGCGAAGCCCGACTCCTCCGCGCCCAGCCCAAGGAACCGACCATGGACGAACAACAGCCCCCCGCCTGCCAGGAATGCGACGAGCTCGTCACCGCCGAACGCGCCGCCCGCACCGCCCGCGACCACTCCGCCGCCACTGATGCCCGTGTCCTTCTCCGGCGGCATATGGATACCGATCACCGACCCCGGTGAGCTGGATTTATACCGCGCGAAGCTCCCGTGTCCGCCCTGGACGCCATGTCACCCACACGGGTTAGTTGACATATTTCCCGGTTGACGAAATGTCGGTACTCGGCGCCGATGGCGATAGGGTGCGGACGCGCTCTTCGGCGCCTCCCCTCAAGGGACTTGAGACCGGGCCCCACCCCTTCGGGGCCCGGCCCGAACCCAAAGAAAGGCCGCTGGCCGGGATCTCCGGCGGCCGGTTCTGAGGGGAGGCGCCATGGGGCGTCACGGAAAGCCGAAGCCCACTCTCCGGCGGCGCGTCGAGGACCTGATGGTCCGTGTCGCGCGGCGGCTGGGGAGGTGGTTCAAGGGCTGATCTGAGCCTCAGCATACGAGGCTCAGATCAAAGCCCATGGCTTGACGTAGAGGCTCCCGTCTCGGATTACCGGTCCGGGGCGGGGGCTTTTTTCTGTGTGTCACGGTACCCGACCGGGCGCCCGCACGGCAGTCCGTGGAGCGCTGGTGTGGTGAGGGCACCCGAAGGCGGTAACGAGAGCGGGCGGAGCCTGACCGGCTCCGCCCGCTTGTGGTGCGGTCTCCCACAGCCCCCTGGTGAACTCGTCCCCAGAGGACGCCGGAGCCGCTTCTCAGCCAGCGTGTCGAGGGCCTGATGGTCCGTGTCGCGCGGCGGCTGGGGAGGTGGTTCCAGGGCTGACCTGAGCCTCCGCATACGAGGCTCAGATCAAAAGCCCATGGCTTGACGCCGTGGCCTCCGCCGTGGATGTTGCATTTCCCGGTCCCCGGCGGCGCCTCACGTCACGCTACCGGCTCCCCCCTCGGCGGCACTTCCGGCCCTCCCGTCCATGACCCACTCCGCACGCTGCCCTACGCCCCGCACACCTCCTGTGCCAGGGCCACCAGATAGACCAGGGCCGGGTGCCCCGGGCCCGCGCGCCAGGCCAGCAGGACCGGGACGGGTGGGGCCTCGGGGAGGGGGCGGTAGCGGACGCCGGGGTGCTGGTGGAGGGTGGCGGTGGAGGCGGCGGAGACGCCCGCGCCACGGCCCGCCGCGATGGCGGCGAGCCAGTCGTCGGTGTTGGTGACGTTGACCGTGGACGGGGGGCGGGCGTCCGGCGGCCACAGGTCCAGGGTGGTGATGCCGGAGACCTCGTTCACCAGGACCGGTCCCGAGGCCAGGTCGCGCAGGGTCAGGGTGGGGCGGTGGGCCAGCGGGCCGTCGGCGGTGACGGCCGCCACGCGGGGTTCCTCGAAGAGGCGGACCGCGTGGAGGCCGGGAGTGGCGGACCCGCCGCGCAGGACCGCCGCGTCGACCTCGCCCCGGGTCAGACCGGCCGTGCGGTCGTCGATCCGCAGCAGTTCCAGCGGTGTCTCCGGGTGCTCGGCCTCCCAGCGGCGCAGCAGCGGGGTGGTGTAGGGGCCCAGCGCCGACCAGGCGTGCCCCAGGCGCAGCGGCCGGTGGCGCAGGGCGTCGGTGTCGACGGCGTCCTCGAAGGCCGATACGGCGGCGGCGGCCTTCTCGCGGAAGGCGCGGCCCTCGGCCGTCAGCTCCAGGTGGTGGGTGGAGCGGTCGACCAGCCGCGCGCCGACGTGTTTCTCCAGGGCCGCGAGGGTGCGCGAGACGGCGGGCTGGGAGAGGTTCAGCCGGACCGCCGCCCTGGTCACGCTGGACTCCTCCGCGATGGCGAGGAAGCAGCGGAGATGACGCAGCTCGATGCTCATGTGGCCGGAGCATAACCGCAGCCCAGTGCGCATTTCACAGATGGAGGCACACCCTTTAGCGTGAAACGCGGCGCGCTTTCGGGTGACGGATGGCGCCCGGGGTGACGCCACGGCGGCCGGGGGCGGCCCCGCGCCGGTGGGAGCCTCCCCGGTGGATCCGTCCGCCGGGGTACGCCCCCGGCGTCCGGCCCAGGGCCGCGCACGCCGTCCGGCTCCCCGGAGCCCCCCCCGCACCCGTTCGACACATATCTCAGGAGGTCTTCGGTGGACGAGGTCCGTACGGCCGCTCCCGCCGCTCCCGCCGCACCCCCGGCCGGAGCGGCCGGACCCGCCGGACCCGCCGGGCACACCGGACCCGCCGGGTCGGCGGGACCCGCCCCCGACGGGCTCCGCGCCCGGCTGGGCCCCGTCGGGCTGGTCGTCGCCGGGGCGCTCTCCGTCCAGTTCGGGGCCTCGGTCGCCGTCCTCGTGATGCCCCGGGCGGGGGCGCTCGGGATTGTCACCCTGCGGCTGGTTCTCGCCGCCCTCGTGCTGCTCCTGGTCTGCCGCCCCGCCCTGCGCGGGCACTCGCGCGCCGACTGGACCACGGTCCTCGCCTTCGGCGGCGCGATGGCCGGGATGAACGTCCTCTTCTACCAGGCCGTCGACCGCATCCCGCTCGGCGCCGCCGTCACCCTGGAGGTGCTGGGGCCGCTCGCGCTCTCCGTGATCGTCTCCCGGCGGCTGGTCAATCTGGTCTGGGCGGCACTGGCGCTCGGCGGGGTCTTCCTGCTCAGCGGCGGCGGCTTCGACCGGCTCGATCCCGTCGGTGCCGCCTACGCGCTCGCCGCCGGGGTGATGTGGGCCCTGTACATCGTCTTCTCCGCCCGTACCGGCCGCCGCTTCCCGCAGGCCGACGGCCTCGCGCTCGCCATGGGGGTCGCGGCGCTGCTCACCCTCCCGCTGGGGATCGTCGAGGCCGGTACGAAGCTGGTGCAGCCGTCGCTGCTGGCGCTGGGCCTGGCCGTCGCGCTGCTGTCCTCGGTCCTTCCGTACACGCTCGAACTGCTCGCGCTGCGCAGGCTGCCCTCGTCCACCTTCGCCGTGCTGATGAGTCTGGAGCCCGCCGTGGCCGCGACGGCCGGGTTCCTGGTGCTGGGCCAGATGCTGGCGGTCACCGACGCGCTCGCCATCGCGCTCGTCATCGCCGCCAGCGTCGGGGCGGTGCGGACCCAGATCGGCCCCGGCCGCCGAGGGCGCGGGGTGGAGTCGGTGGACGGCCCGTGAACGGGCGGGGAACACCGCCCGTGCAGGGGGCATGGGAGAGGTCTATGAAAGGGTCGTAAAAAGTAAAGCAAGCACGCTTGCTTGTTTCCTGACGCGCTGTCATGCTCCGGGGCACCAACGCCGTGCCCCGAGGGAGCGCACCGTGTCCGACCCCACCGCCGTACTCGATGATCTCCGCGACGAGAGCGATGAACTCGACCGGCTCGTCGGGGAACTGACCCCGGCCGACTGGGCCCGTGACACCCCCGCCCCCGGCTGGACCATCGCCCACCAGATCGCCCATCTCGCCTGGACCGACGCCGCCGCGCTGCTCGCCGTCACGGACGCGGAGGCGTTCGCGGCGGAGACGGAGAAGGCGTTCGCCGCGCCGTACTCCTTCGTCGACGAGGGCGCGGAGCGGCTCGCCAGACGCCCCCCGGCGACCCTGCTCACGCACTGGCGCGCCGGGCGCGCCGGACTCCAGGAGGCGCTGAGAGCGGCGCCCCCCGGCGCCCGGATCCCCTGGTACGGGCCGCCGATGAGCGCCACCTCGCTGGCCACCGCCCGGCTGATGGAGACCTGGGCGCACGGCCGGGACACCGCCGACGCCGTCGGTACCGTACGGCCGCCCACCGCCCGGCTGCGGCACATCGCCCATATCGGCCACCGGACCCGGGACTTCGCCTTCGCGGCACGCGGCCTCACCCCGCCCGCCGAGCCCTTCCGGATCGAACTGGCCGCACCCGGCGGCGGGGTCTGGAGCTATGGACCCGAGGACGCGCCCCAGCGGATCACCGGCCCCGCGCTCGACTTCTGTCTGCTGGTGACCCAGCGCGCCCACCGCGATGACCTGGCGCTGCGCGCCGAGGGCGGGGACGCGGACCGCTGGCTCGACATCGCGCAGGCGTTCGCGGGCCCGCCGGGCGCGGGCCGCCGTGCCACCGGCCGTCCGCCCGCCACGGGCACCGCCCACCGCGCCCCCGGCTGGGCGACGGCCCGCCCGCCGGGCTGGCCCGCGCCCGGTCTCGGCTGGCCCGAACAGGGCGTCGGCTGGGCCCCGGGAGCGGGCCCTGGCCCTGGTGCGGCGACGGGGGCGGCGACAGGGTCGGCGCCGGGAGGGGCCACCGGGCCCGGGCTCGGCCGGGAACCCGGGCTCGGCCTCGGCTTAGGGCTGGGCATCGGACCCCGGCGGGACCCGGGCCCCGGACTCGACCGGGACCCGGGATCCGGCGGTGCCGCGCGGGCCCGGGCCGCGCTGCGTTCGCTGCGGGCCCCCGTCCGCCCCGCCCGGGGCCGCTGATGCGTCCCCTCCGTATCGGCAACGCCTCCGGCTTCTACGGGGACCGCTTCGACGCTTTCCGCGAGATGCTCACCGACGGGCCGCTCGACATCCTCACCGGCGACTACCTCGCCGAGCTGACCATGCTCATCCTCGGCCGCGACCGGCTGAAGGACCCACGGCGCGGCTACGCCCGCACCTTCCTGCGGCAGCTGGAGGAGTCCCTGGGGATCGCCCTCGACCGGGGCGTGAGGATCGTCGCCAACGCGGGCGGACTGAACCCGTCCGGGCTCGCCGACGATGTACGGGCCCTCGCCGGGCGGCTCGGGCTCGATGTCTCCGTCGCCCATGTCGAGGGCGACGACCTCCTGGCGCGCGGCTGGGGCTCCGGGGTGCTCACCGCCAACGCCTATCTCGGCGGCGCGGGGATCACCGCCTGTCTGCGCGCGGGCGCCGATGTCGTCGTCACCGGCCGGGTCACCGACGCCGCCCTGGTCACCGGCCCGGCCGCCGCCCACTTCGGCTGGCGCCCCGGCGACCCCCGCGATCTCGACGCGCTCGCCGGGGCCGTCGTCGCGGGCCATGTCCTGGAGTGCGGCACCCAGGCCACCGGCGGCAACTACGCCTTCTTCAGCGACCACGACGTCCGCCGCCCCGGCTTCCCCCTCGCCGAGCTGTACGCCGACGGCACCGCCGTCATCACCAAGCACGACGGCACCGGGGGCCTCGTCGACGTCGGCACCGTCACCGCGCAGCTGCTGTACGAGACCGGGGGCGCCCGCTACGCCGGGCCGGACGTGACGGCCCGGCTCGACACCGTACGCCTGGACCAGGACGGACCCGACCGGGTCCGGATCTCCGGCGTCCGGGGCGAACTCCCGCCGCCGACCCTCAAGGTCGGCCTCAACCGGGTCGGCGGCTGGCGCAACGAGGTCGTCTTCGTCCTCACCGGACTCGACATCGAGGCCAAGGCCGAACTGGTGCGCCACCAGGTGGAGGAGGCCCTCGGCGACGACCGCCCCGACCAGCTGCGCTGGGAACTGGCCCGCACCGACCGCCGCGACGGGGACACCCAGGAGCGCTCCAGCGCCTATCTGCGGCTCGTCGTCCGCGACGGCGACCCGGAGAAGGCGGGCCGCGCGGTCAGCGGCGCGGCGGTCGAGCTGGCGCTCGGGAGCTACCCGGGATTCCACCTCACCGCGCCTCCGGGCAAGGGCGCCCCGTACGGTGTCTTCGAAGCGGAGTACGTTGACGCCGGGACCGTCCCGCACACGGCGGTCCTCCCGGACGGGCGGCGGGTGGAGATCCCGCCGCCGATGACGCCGCCGGAGCCGCCGGAAGGGGGCGGCTTCGGCGGTACGGGCCCGGAGCGCGACGGCGGTACGACCGAGGGCGGCGACCCCGCCCCCGTACCGCCGCCGCGCCCGGCTCACCCGGAGAACCCGCAAGACACAGCCCCGGCACCCGCGGCGGAGACCGGTCGCGACGGGCTCCCCGAGCCCTGGCCGACCCGGGTCACCCGCCGCGCGCCGCTGGGCCGGGTGGCCGGGGCGCGCAGCGGGGACAAGGGCGGCGACGCCAACGTCGGGGTGTGGGCGCGCTCCGAGGCGGCCTGGCGGTGGCTGGCGCACGAGCTGACCATCCACCGGTTCCGCGCCCTGGTGCCGGAGGCCGAACACCTCACCGTCGTCCGGCATGTGCTGCCCAACCTCCGCGCCCTCAACTTCACCGTCGAGGGGATCCTCGGCGAGGGCGTCGCCGCGCGCGCCCGGTTCGATCCGCAGGGCAAGGCGCTGGGGGAGTGGCTGCGGTCGCGCTATGTCGACGTCCCGGAGGAGCTGTTGTGACGGTCATGGGCGCCACCGGTGGTGTCAGGTCCGTGCCGGGCGCCGCCGCGGTGGAGGTCGTGTCCGTGCCGCGCGCCGCCGCCGGAACCGTGCCGGGCGGCGCCGGTGTGGACGCCTTGTCCGTGCCGGGAGCCGCCGACGCCGCGACCGTGCCGCGCGCCGCCGCCCCCGCACCCGAGGAGCTGCCGTGACCGTCCTGCGCACCGCCGTCGACCCGGCCGGGACCGCGTACGGGACCCGGCGCGCCGCCATGCTGGAGCGGCTGGCCGCGCTGGACGCCGAGCACGCCAAGGCGCTCACCGGGGGCGGGGAGAAGTACGTCGCCCGCCACCGCGCGCGCGGCGGACTGCTCGCCCGGGAGCGGGTGGAGCTGCTGCTCGACCCCGACACACCGTTCCTGGAGCTGTCGCCGCTGGCGGCCTGGGGGAGCGCGTACCCGGTGGGCGCGTCGATGGTCACGGGGGTCGGGACCGTCGCGGGCGTGGAGTGCGTGATCTCCGCCAACGACCCCACCGTGCGCGGCGGCGCCTCCAACCCGTGGACCCTGCGCAAGATCCTGCGCGCCCACGAGATCGCCGCCGCCAACCGGCTGCCGCTGATCTCGCTGGTCGAGTCGGGCGGCGCCGATCTGCCGTCGCAGAAGGAGATCTTCATCCCCGGCGGTGCCGTCTTCCGCGATCTGACCCGGCTCTCGGCGGCCGGGATCCCGACGGTCGCCGTCGTCTTCGGCACCTCCACGGCGGGCGGCGCCTACGTGCCCGGGATGTCCGACCACACGATCATGGTCGAGGGGCGCTCCAAGGTCTTCCTCGGCGGGCCGCCGCTGGTCAGGATGGCGACCGGGGAGGAGAGCGACGACGAGTCCCTCGGCGGCGCCGGGATGCACGCCCGGGTCTCCGGGCTCGCCGACCACCACGCCGTCGACGAGCACGACGCCATCCGCCAGGCCCGCCGCGTCGTCACCCGGCTGAACTGGCGCAAGGCCCACCCGGACCCCGGGCCCGCCGAGCCGCCGCGGTACGACGCGGAGGAGCTGCTGGGGATCGTCCCCGAGGAGCTGAAGACGCCGTTCGACCCGCGCGAGGTGATCGCCCGGCTGGTCGACGGCTCCGACTTCGACGAGTTCAAGCCGCTCTACGGGACGAGCCTGGTCACCGGCTGGGCCGCTCTGCACGGCCATCCGCTGGGCATCCTCGCCAACGCCCAGGGGGTGCTCTTCAGCGCCGAGTCCCAGAAGGCGGCCCAGTTCATCCAGCTCGCCAACCAGCGCGATATCCCGCTGCTGTTCCTGCACAACACGACGGGCTATATGGTCGGCCGCGCCTATGAGCAGGGCGGGATCATCAAGCACGGCGCCATGATGATCAACGCGGTCGCCAACTCGGCCGTGCCCCATCTCTCCGTCCTCCTCGGCGCCTCGTACGGCGCCGGGCACTACGGCATGTGCGGCCGCGCCTACGACCCCCGCTTCCTCTTCGCCTGGCCCAGCGCCAAGTCCGCCGTCATGGGCCCGCAGCAGCTCGCCGGGGTCCTGTCGATCGTCGCCCGCGCCTCGGCGGCGGCGAAGGGCCGGCCGTACGACGAGGAGGCCGACGCCGGTCTGCGGGCGATGGTGGAGGCCCAGATCGAGGCGGAGTCGCTGCCCGCGTTCCTGTCGGGGCGGTTGTACGACGACGGGGTGATCGACCCGCGCGACACGCGCACCGTGCTGGGGCTGTGCCTCTCGGCGATCCACACGGCCCCGGTGGCGGGGGCGCGAGGCGGCTTCGGTGTCTTCCGGATGTGAGGCCCCGCCGCCTGCGGGCGGTTCGCGTCCGGCCCGCGACACAGGGGCCCACGGCTCCCGTCCGGACCGCCCCCGCCCCTCCATCCCGCGCGGGGAGCGCGCCCCGGCCTCCGTACGGCTCCGAGAGAACCCCGACCGCAAGGGACCGGTGATCCGACCCGATGCCCACCCCTCCCCCCGCGCAGCTCCCCGCCCCGCTCCGCCGGGTGCTTGTCGCCAACCGTGCCGAGATCGCCGTCCGGATCCTGCGCACCTGCCGTGACCTCGGTATCGACACCGTCGCCGTCCACTCCGACCCCGACGCCACCGCCGCCCATGTACGGGCGGCGGACCTGGCGGTACGGCTGCCGGGCGCCACCCCCGCCGAGACCTACCTCCGCGCCGATCTCCTCGTGAAGGCCGCGCTGGCGGCGGGCGCCGACGCCGTCCACCCCGGCTATGGCTTCCTCTCCGAGAACGCGTCCTTCGCCGAGGCCGTCCTCGCCGCCGGACTGCGCTGGATCGGCCCGCCCCCGGCCGCGATCGAGGCGATGGCGTCCAAGACCCGGGCCCGGGAACTGATGGGCCTGGCACCGCCGCCCCGGATCGAGGAGATCACCGCCGCCGATCTGCCGCTGCTGGTGAAGGCGGCGGCGGGCGGCGGCGGCCGGGGGATGCGGATCGTACGGGACCTCACCGGACTTGAGGACGCGCTGGCGGCGGCGCGGGCGGAGGCGCTGGCGGCGTTCGGCGACGGGGAGGTCTTCACCGAGCCGTATATCGAGGACGCCCGCCATGTCGAGGTGCAGCTCCTCGCCGACACCCATGGCACGGTGTGGACGCTCGGCACCCGTGACTGCTCGCTCCAGCGCCGCCACCAGAAGGTCATCGAGGAGTGCCCGGCGCCCGGACTCCCCGCCGGGACCGCGACCCGGCTGGAGGCGCTGGCCACCGAGGCGGCGCGGGCGGTCGGCTACACCGGGGCGGGCACGGTGGAGTTCCTGGTGGAGCCGTCGGGACGGCCCCACTTCCTGGAGATGAACACCCGGCTCCAGGTCGAACACCCGGTGACCGAGGCCGTGTTCGGGATCGATCTGGTGGCGCTCCAGTTCCGGATTGCGGAGGGCCGCCCGCTGCCCGCGACCCCGCCGCAGCCCCGGGGCCACGCGGTGGAGGCACGGCTGTACGCGGAGGACCCGGCGCGGGACTTCGCACCGCGGACGGGCACGCTGCACCGGTTCCGCGTGCCGGGGGCGGCGGACCCGGCCGCCCCCGGGCTGCGGGTCGACGCCGGATACGCCGACGGAGACGAGATCACCGTCCACTACGACCCGCTCCTCGCCAAGGTCATCGCCCACGCGCCCACCCGGGACCAGGCCGTACGCCGGCTCGCCCACGCCCTGCGCCGCGCCGAGATCCACGGGCCGGTGACCAACCGCGCCTTCCTCGTCCGCTCCCTCGAACACCCCGGCTTCGCGACCGCCGCGCGGATCGGCACCGGCTTCTACGACCGCCCCGGCACGCTCCCCGCCGAACTCGGCCGTCCCTTCGGGGGCGAGGAGTACGCGGCCATCGCCGCCGCCCTCGCCACGGCGGCCCGCACCGCCCGCACCGGGCCGCCCACGGCACGCCTCGGCGGCTGGCGCAATCTGCGCTCGGGGGCCCAGACGCGGTCGTTCGGCACGCACGAGATCCGCTACACGCCCACCCGGTCCGGTGGATACGAACTCCCCGGGCGGCCGGGCGTACGGGTCGTACGGGCCGGGGCCGACGCGGTCGCCCTCGATATCGACGGGGTCACCACCGTCTTCCGGGTCGCCCGCCACGGCCCCGACGAGGACGTCGTGTACGTCGACACCGCGCGCGGCGCCCACGCCCTCACCGAACGGGACCGCCTCCCCGTCCCCGAGGACGACATCGCGCCGGGATCGCTGCTGGCGCCGATGCCGGGAACGGTCGTACGGATCGCGGACGGGGTGGCCGAGGGGGCGCGGGTGGTGAAGGGGCAGCCGCTGCTGTGGCTGGAGGCGATGAAGATGGAGCACCAGGTGGAGGCGCCGGTCACGGGGACCCTGGTGGCGCTGCCGCTGGCCCCCGGCCACACGGTCACCCACGGCACCCTCCTCGCCACCCTCACCCCCGACCCCTCATGACCCACGGGGCCGCCCGCCCCGCGCGGGAAGGCCCCACGAGAAAGGAGCACCCCATGGTGGAGAGCAAGGAGCAGCGCGCCTTACGGGAGGCCGTCGCCGCACTCGGCCGGCGCCACGGCCCCGCCTTCGACCGCGCCGCCCTGTGGCAGGACGCCGCCCGCCTGGGCTATCTCGGCGTCAACCTCCCGGCGGAGTACGGCGGTGGCGGCGCCGGTATCGCCGAACTCGCCATCGTGCTCGAAGAGCTGGGCGCCGCGGGCTGCCCGCTGCTGATGATGGTGGTCTCGCCCGCGATCTGCGGCACGGTCATCGCCCGTTTCGGCACTCAGGAGCAGCGGCGCGCCTGGCTCCCGGGCCTGGCCGACGGCACCCGCACCATGGCCTTCGGCATCACCGAGCCGGACGCGGGGTCGAACGCGCACCGCATCACGACGACCGCCCGCAGAACGGATGGCGGCTGGTCGCTCTCCGGCCGGAAGGTGTTCATCTCGGGCGTGGACATCGCCGACGCCACGCTGGTCGTGGGCCGGACCGAGGACGCCCGCACGGGCCGGCTCAAGCCGTGTCTGTTCATCGTGCCCAGGGACGCGGAGGGTTTTCACCACACCCCGATCGAGATGGAGCTGCGCACCCAGGAGAAGCAGTTCGAGCTGGTGCTGGACGGGGTGGAGCTGCCCGCCGACGCGCTGGTCGGCGACGAGGACGCCGGGCTGCTCCAGCTCTTCGCCGGACTGAATCCGGAGCGGGTGATGACGGCGGCCTTCGCCATCGGCATGGGCCGTTACGCGGTGTCGCGGGCGGTCGCGTACGCCCGGGAGCGCCAGGTGTGGGACACCCCGATCGGCGCGCACCAGGCCATCGCCCATCCGCTCGCACAGGCCCATATCGAGCTGGAGCTGGCGCGGCTGATGACGCGGGAGGCGGCGGCGCGCTATGACGCGGGGGACGACACGGGCGCCGGGGAGGCCGCGAACATGGCGAAGTACGCGGCGGGTGAGGCGTGTGTCCATGCGGTGGATCAGGCCGTTCAGACTCTCGGCGGGAACGGGCTGACCCGTGAGTACGGGCTCGCCTCGCTGATCACGGCCTCGCGGGTGATGCGGATCGCGCCAGTCAGCCGCGAGATGGTGCTCAATTACGTATCCCATCAGTCCCTGGGTCTCCCCAAGTCGTACTGACAGCGGCGATTCTGGCCCTCCGTACCCATACGCGCACACACAGGCACAGGCGCGGTCGCGCGCACGTTCGCGCGCCCCGCCGCCGCCCGCACCACCGCACCGCCGCTCTCCGACTCCGTTCCGGTTCCGACAGCGAGGGGCTCCCATGGTGTTCCGCAGTCCGTACGCCGACATCACCCCGGTGACCGCACCCATCCACGAGTACGTACTCGGCCGGGCCGCCGAGTACGGTGACCGGACCGCCCTGGTCGACGCCGTCACCGGGGTGACCGTCAGCTATGCCCAGCTCGACCGCGCCCACCGGGGGATCGCGGCGGCGCTCACCGCCGCCGGACTGCGGCCCGGTGACGTGCTGGCGCTGCACAGCCCCAACACGGTCGCCTATCCGGGCGTCCTGTACGGCGCCACCCGGGCGGGGGCGGCGGTGACGACCGTGCATCCGCTGGCGACGGCGGAGGAGTTCGCCAAGCAGCTCCGGGACTCGGCGGCCCGCTGGATCGTGACCGTCTCACCGCTGCTCGAGGTCGCCCGGCGGGCCGCCGAACTCGCCGCGGGAATCCAGGAGATCTTCGTCTGCGACCGCGCCGACGGCCACGCCAGCGTGCTGGACATGATCGGCTCCACCGCGCCCGTACCGGAGGTGGCCATCGACCCGGCCGAGGACATCGCCGTCCTGCCGTACTCCTCCGGCACCACCGGGGAGCCCAAGGGCGTCATGCTCACCCATCGCTCCCTCGCCACCAACCTGGCCCAGATCCAGGCCGTGTTCCCCTTCCCGGCGGACGAACGGATCCTCGCCGTCCTGCCCTTCTTCCATATCTACGGGCTGACCGCGCTGATGAACGCGCCCCTGAGGCAGGGCGCCACCGTGGTCGTGCTGCCCCGGTTCGAGCTGGACACCTTCCTCTCGGCCATCGAGGAGCACCGGATCACCACCGTCTTCCTCGCCCCGCCCGTGGTGCTGGCGATGGCCAAGCACCCGTCGGCCACCTCGTACGACCTCGGCTCGCTGCGCCATATCGCCAGCGCCGCCGCGCCCCTCGATCCCCAGCTCGCCGCCGCCTGTTCGGAACGGCTCGGGCTGCCACCGGTCATCCAGGGATACGGAATGACCGAACTCTCCCCCTCCTGTCATATCGTCCCCGCCACCGAGGAGCTGGCCGCGCCGCCCGGCGCGGTCGGGCGGCTGCTGCCCTCCACGGAGATGCGGCTGCTCTCCCTGGAGGACCCGGAGAAGGACGCCGTCGGCGGAGCGGACGGCGAGATAGCGATCCGGGGACCCCAGGTGATGCGCGGCTACCTCGGCCGCCCCGAGGAGACCGCCGCCATGATCGACGCCGAGGGCTGGCTGCGTACGGGGGACATCGGGCGGCTGGACGCGGAGGGGTGGCTGTACATCGTCGACCGGGTCAAGGAGCTGATCAAGTACAAGGGGTACCAGGTCGCGCCCGCCGAACTGGAGGCGCTGCTGCTGACCCACCCGGGCATCGCCGACGCCGCCGTGATCGCCTCCCATGACGCCGACGGCGAGGAGATCCCGAAGGCGTACGTCGTACGGCAGCCGGGGGTGGGCGCGGAGGACCTCACCGAGGAGGGCGTGATGGCGTTCGTGGCCGCGCGGGTCTCCCCGTACAAGAAGATCCGCCGGGTCACCTTCATCGGCGGGGTGCCCCGGGCGGCCTCGGGGAAGATCCTCAGGCGAGAGCTGCGAGAACGGGAGAACATATGACACCACCCGTCACCACCGCGCGGGAACGGGGGATCGCCACCCTCACCCTCGACGCGCCCGCCTCCCGCAACGCCCTCTCGGGGGCGCTGGTGGGCGCGCTGACGGAGGCGCTCGGTCACTGCGCGTCGGATCCGTCCGTCCGGGCGGTGGTGCTCACCCACACCGGGCCGGTCTTCAGCGCGGGCGCCGATCTGAAGGCCCCGCCCAGCCCGTACGCCTTCGTCGAACTCCTGCGGCGGATCGTCACCCTGCCCAAACCGGTGGTCGCCCGTGTCACCGGCCGGACCCGCGCGGGCGGTCTCGGTCTGCTGGCCGCGTGCGACATGGCCGTCGCCTCCTCCGGCTCGGACTTCGCCTTCACCGAGGTACGGCTGGGGGTGGCCCCGGCGGTGATCTCGCTGCCGCTGCTGCCCCGGCTCGATCCGCGCGCGGCGGGCCGCTACTACCTCACCGGGGAGGTCTTCCAGGCCCCCGAGGCGGCCAGGATCGGGCTGCTGACCCTGGCGGCCGACGACGTCGACACGGCGCTCGCCCCGCTGCTGGCGGGGCTGAGGGCGGCCTCGCCGCAGGGACTGGCCGCCGCGAAGGAACTGGTCACGGCTAGGGTGCTGGAGACCTTCGACCGGGACGCGGAGGATCTGGTGCGCCGCTCGGCCACCCTGTTCGCGTCGGCGGAGGCGCGCGAGGGCATGACCGCCTTCCTCGAACGACGGGATCCGGCATGGCGGCTGTAGCGACGACGGGCGGGAGCACGGGCATGGCCCGCTCCCGCCCCGGC